>DAIDTM010000588.1 GCA_027457205.1 Anaerolineae bacterium
CCGTGACGATGAGCATCGAAGCCGCGCGCAACGCGCTGGCGCGCGCAGAGATCGATCCGCAGCAACTGCGCGCGGTCTGGATCGGCAGCGAGTCGCACCCGTACGCGGTCAAGCCGTCGTCCACGATAGTCGCGGAAGCGATTGGCGCGGCGGGCAGCGTGCTTGCCGGCGACTGGGAGTTTGCGTGCAAAGCCGGCACCGAAGCGCTGCAAGCCGCGATCGCACTCGTCGGTTCCACGATGGCGGATTACGCGATGGCGATTGGGATGGATACCGCGCAGGGTCGTCCCGGCGACGCGCTGGAGTACACTGCCGGCGCGGGCGGTGCGGCGTACATCGTCGGTCCCGCCGAGAACGCGCTCGCGATCCTCGAAGGTTCATACTCGTACGTGACCGACACACCGGACTTTTTCCGCCGCGAGCACCAGCACTATCCCGAACACGGCAATCGTTTCACCGGCGAGCCGGCGTATTTCGATCATGTCACGCACGGCGCGCAAGGGTTGATGGATGCGATGGGATTCAAGCCCAGCGATTTTGCGTACGCGATCTTCCATCAGCCGAATGTGAAATTTCCGCAAACTGTCGCCAAGCGGCTGGGGTTCACGAAAGAACAAATCGCTGTCGGTTTGCTCAGCGGCAAAATCGGCAACACGTATTCTGGCGCGGCGATGATCGGCGCGACCGCCGTGCTCGACATCGCGAAACAGGGCGATCGCATTCTGATGTGCTCGTTCGGCAGCGGCGCGGGTAGCGACGCGTTTTCGTTCGTCGTCACTGAAAAAATCAACGCGCGGCGCGCGAAGGCGACCAAGACGGCGTGGTACGTCGCACGGCGCGAGGTGATCGATTACGCGATGTATGCGCGGTATCGCGGCAAACTCATCATGAATTAGTTTGAATTGTTTCAGATGGTTGCAAGCAGTTTCAATTTGCTCAACAACGTGAGACGATTTGAAACTAGGCGCAACCACCTTGAAACGAAATCCGTTGGAGGAATGGTATGCGTGACGTTTCAGTCGTTGGCATCGGACAAACCCAGGTCAAGGAACATTGGGACAAGTCGCTGCGGCAATTGGCGACCTCCGCGGTTCTCAACGCGATGAAGGACGCGCATGTCGATCACGCGGACGCGCTCTACGTCGGCAACATGCTGAGCGGCGAACTCACCGGACAGGAAAACCTTGGCGCGCTCATCGCCGACGAGGTTGGCTTGCGCGGCATCGAGGCGCTCAAAGTCGAAGCCGCGTGCGGCGGCGGTGGCGGCGCGCTGCATATCGGCTATCTCGCGGTCGCGTCGGGACAATTCGATGTGGTCATCGTCACCGGCGCGGAGAAACTCACCGAATCATCCAACTGTAACACGACCGCGTCGCTGGCGATGGCGGCGGACGCGGATTACGAGACAGTTCACGGTATTTCTTTCGTCGCGCTCAACGCGCTCTTGATGCGCCGCTACATGTACGAATACGACCTGGTGCCGGAAGATTTCGCGGCGTTCTCGCTGAACGCGCACGCCAACGCGGCGAACAATCCGTACGCGATGTTTCGCGCGCCGATCACGCTAGAACAGTACAAGCACGCGCGCAGCGTCGCCGACCCGATCAGCGTGCTGGACTCGTCGCCGGTGGGCGACGGCGCCGCCGCGCTCGTCCTGATGCCAACGGCAAGTCTCAACGGCAACCGCGCGCGTGCGGTCAAGATCGCCGCCAGCACGGTCGCCACCGATTCGCTGGCATTGCACGCGCGGCGCGATCCGCTGTGGCTGAGCGCGGTCGAGCTTTCGTCCCAGAAAGCGTACGCGCAAGCCGGCGTGACGCCCAAAGATATCGACGTGTTCGAAGCGCACGACGCGTTCTCAATTATGAGCGTGATGTCGCTGGAAGCCGCGGGATTCGCAGAACGCGGGCGCGGCGCATACCTCGGGCGCGAAGGCGAGATCACGCCGCAAGGCAAGGTGCCGATCAGCACGATGGGCGGCTTGAAGGCGCGCGGGCATCCGGTCGGCGCGACCGGCGTCTACCAAGCGGCGGAAGCCGTCACGCAACTGCGCGGCGAAGCGGGCAAGAACCAAGTGCCGAACGCACGCGTCGCAATGACGCAGTCACTTGGCGGCGTCGCGGCGAACGCGGCGACACACATTTTCGTCAATTAACCAATGAGCCAAATCTGACTCGTTCCGAATTGGCTCATTGGCTCATTGGGGTTTTTATGGATCTAGCACGCAACTGGCGATTGAAAGACCAACGATATCGTTTGGAAGGAATCGTCTGCAAGAACTGCGGCGCGAAATTCTTTCCGCCGCGTCAAGTGTGCACTGAATGTCACTCGCAGGATTTGACGCCGCACGAGTTTGACGGACATGGCATACTCTATTCTTTCTCGACGCTGCATCAAGCGCCGTTGGGATACGAAGGCAGTTTGCCCTATACGGTCGGCATCGTCAAGTTGGACGAAGGTCCGATGGTGGAAGCGCAACTGACCGACACGAACCCGGACGAGTTGAAGATTGGGCAGCGTATGGAGATGGTGACGCGCAAGCTGCGCGAGCACGGCGAAGAAGGGCTGATTGTGTACGGATACAAGTTCCGCCCGATCGCGAATGAGAATTAAAACAACAAAGACCTTCGAGATTGAAAACCTCGAAGGTCTTTTTGATGTGAAGCATCGAACGGCGAAGGTTGACTGGCGGTCAGCACATCCTACGGAATCGGCGCGACGATGCTGATGGGGATGTTGTATTCGATCGTAGCGGCTCCCGAGTCGCCCTTCGAGTCGCTGCCGGACCACTTGTACAGCCAGCAATCCGTCAGACCGTACCAAAACTCGGCGGAACCGGTGATGACGCCGCTGCTAGGTCCCAGCGATATGACGCCATTGTAAGAATATGTCACCATGGGTTTGCCGTCCAAGAGGTCCGCGCCGATCTGCGGAGTGTATTTGGCATTGATCTGTTGTCTCTCTTTGTCGACAATCGCAGTGGGGTTGACATTGACCAGGATCGAGTCAAGCATGCTCGCCGGCAAAGGCATCTTGGTCCACTTACCGCCCTTTTTCTCATACACCCCCTTGCTTCTTATCGCGATGATCTCGGTGCCATCAGACACTTTCATGTGATATGCATCCGGATTGACATACTCGAACACCGCGTTAGTCGTCTTACCCTTCGACGTTGCATTGATCGTCAACCGGACCGTCTTTGCGCTCGTCAACGCCGCCTGCGCTTTCGTGAAAGCGTCCAGCAGACTCGCGCTCGTCGGCGCGGCAGCGGGCGTGGGAGACGGTGTCGGCGCGGGGGTTGATGTCGGCGCGGCGGTGGGTCCGGCAACCACCGGCGCGCTCGTGCTATTCGTCGGCGCGTTCGAACTTGCGCTGGGCGTGGGCGCGGCTTTTGGTCCGCACGCGCTGACCAGCGCGATCACAATGGCAAACGCACCGATGGTGATGCTGAGCGAGTTTTTTATTCGCATCGATTCCTCCTTCTTGAATTTTTTGTGCTATGTCGACAAGTCGAACGGCGCGACGTTCGTCCGTCGCATTTGACCGAGGTCAGCTTGACGCTCGTTAGTTGGGAGTTGGCGTAGCCGCATAGTCCAGCCGCAGGAAAAAGACATCCGTCTGTTTGGTCTGATCGTCGGACGCAGCGACGATCAGCAGGTCCGACTCTTGGCTGCCCGCACGTTTTCGAAACGCGCAAAACACGCCGACTTGGGCAACACCTTGCGCGCTGCCGCTCACACACGTAGAATTCTGACTGGCTTGCCAGCCCTGCGCGGTCATCCGAGCGTTGGTATAAAAGTTCTTGACATCGTCGGAGGTCTTGGCGGTCGTGAAGACGATCCAGTCGATGTTCCCGGTCGTCTGATTCTCGCCGGGTTTGTTGAGACGCCCCAGGTTACCAAGCACCGCGCGCATCAACAACTTGACCGGCAGCGGCAGGTCCATCTGCGACGGCGTCAAGCCATCCATGCGGGGCACATCGGACCACAACTGCGATATGACGGTGAGATTGTCACTGCCACCAACTGCTTTGCTCGCCGCTTGGTTGACGACTGTATCGATCACGCTGCACGCTAGCAGGGCTGGCATCAGCAAGGCGATCCACGCGATCAAGAGATTGCGCTTCATCTGGACTGCTCCTTTCTATATAAAATTCCGCAGCACAATTACGAAGAATCGTCCCGCGCCGGGTTATGGTCGCCGCGGCTATTCAATCTTTTCGAGCGCGACTTGCGCGCCCTCCGCTTGTGCTTGCCGCTCCACCGGCGACCACGCGATCGTCTCGGAGTGGTCTCAACCGTTGGATCGGACTCGGCTTTCGTCGTGGGTTCACCCGCGTGCGGTGGTGTCCATGTCGATGCAGCGTTCGAGTCCTCCGTGACTGAGACATCCAACGCCGTGTTAATCGTAGTGCCGTTGACATTTCGCTGAATCCGTGCGATGATTCTTTTCACAGCCGGTGGGAGTATAACAGAAGCGGGCTTGCCAAACTTGACTTTTCTTGTCAGACCGAAAGCCGCTTCGAAACAGATGCAACCGCCCGATACGATCAATACTTTTGGCGCGATGCTGAAATACCTGCGCCGCCGCGCGCGGCTGACGCAAATGGAACTCGGCATCGCCGTCGGCTATACCGAAGCGCACGTCTCGCGCCTTGAAAACAATCAGCGCCTGCCCGATCTCGCCGCCATCGCCGCGCTGTTCGTCCCGGCGCTGGACTTGCGGGACGATGCCGCGCTCGCCGCGCGCCTGCTCGAACTCGCGTCTTTGGCGCGCGGCGAAACGAAAATCCAGGCGACCGAAACCACCGCGACGACCGAGTCCATCGAAATCACCGGCGCGATTGAATCGATCCCGAAATTGCCAGCGTACTTTGTGCCGAGCGCGGTCCTGGCGCGTCTGCGCGAACGCGTGACCACCGAACGACACGTCGCGCTGTACGGCTTGCCCGGCATGGGCAAGACGACTTTTGCCGCCGCGCTGGCAGCCGAATTCGCGCGCGAGCAACCCGTCTTCTGGCTTACCTTCACCGAAGGCGTCACCACGTCGGTCGACAGCGTGATTCGTCAACTCGCCCTCTTTGCGCTCACGCAGGGGAACGATCAGGTCGTGCCGCTGCTCACGCACGACGAACCTCACGCGCGCCCGCTGCCGCTCGATCAGCAGCTCGCCCTGCTCCAACCGACGCTGTCGCAGCAAGTGATGCTCTGTTTCGACAACGCCCACCTCACGCTCCAAGACACCGCCATCGTCCGGGTGTTCCACCATTTGATCGCGACGACGCGCGCGCGGCTGCTGTTGACGAGCCGCGAGGAACTGCCGCTGCCCGGCATCGCTCAAGTTCGCCTCGACGGATTGGCACGCGCGGAAACGGCGGTGTTGCTCGCGCAACTCGGCGCGCGGCTCTCGTCCGCACAAATCGAGCGACTCGTTCGCAAAACGGGCGGCAGTCCGATGCTCTTGCGACTGGCGAGCGGGCAATTGCGCGATGAGCGCACGGATGTCCTGGAGCGGATCGATCACCTTGAATCCGAACCGGCGATTGCGGCGTATCTGCTCAACACGGTGCTGCGCTCGCTGCAAACTTCGGCGCGTCGCCTGTGCGAATTACTTGCCATTTTTCGTCAACCGATCAACCTGAACGACGAAACGCTGGTGGAACTCTTCCAGCCGGTTTTGCGCCAGCCGGCGCGGCGCTGGAGCGAAGCGCTCGCCGAATTGCAGCGCCGCCAGTTGATCGAACACCCGGCGCGCGCAGAACTACATCCCCTCGTGCGCGATCACATCTACGCCACGCTCGCCGGCGACCCGGCGCGGCGGCGCGCCTTGCATCGATTGGCAGGCGACTGGCTTGCCGGCATGTCCGAGCAAGAAGTGGAGGCGGCGTTCCATTACGGGCGCGCGAATCAGTTGCAGTCTGCCGCGGAGGTGCTGACCGATCGAGCGGGCGACATTATCAATCGCGCGCAGGCATTCGCGGCGGTGGAAGTCGTGGATGAATTGATCGCGCGGGCGCGGCGAACCAAGAAGAATGCTACGCCACTACGCTTGCTGTTGACGCTGCGCGGCGATCTGCTCGCGTCGACGACGCGCGCGAACGAAGCCGAAGCGAACTATCG
>DAIDTM010000589.1 GCA_027457205.1 Anaerolineae bacterium
GTGTGCGCGTCGTCAACGAACGCGTCGAGCGAATCGTGTTCGACGGTTTACCGCGCGTGCGCACCGCCACGCGCGAAGAGATTTTGGATTTGGTCGTCCTCGCGGTCGGCGACGCGTGCGTGACGCGTCTGTACAAGGACGGCATCGGCTCCGCGCTGGCGACTGCGCGCGCGGCGGCAGAGACCGCGCTGCGCCACGGCGTTGGGCGCGACGCGTTCGCCGGGCATTACGCGCCGGTGTGCCGCGCGGTCGCACGGGATAATCGGTATGGGCGCGTGCTGTTCGGGCTAGTCGAGCGGGCGAAGCCGAACGCGCTGTTCATGCGTGCGAGCGGGCGCGCGCTGCGAGCCGAGGCGGACCAAGCGCCGGCGGCACGTGTGCTTAATCGGACGTTGTGGTCGTTGTTCACCGGCGACGCGAACTATGAAGAGATTTTTCGGATGTTGTTCGCGCCGAAAAGCATCGCGCGCGTCGCGCGGGCGATGCTGGCGGAATTGGTCGAGTGAGTCAATTGGGTGGCGGACGATGAGCAAATCATTCAATGGATTGGGTCGTCTCGACGATGGCGCGCGGGTCGTCGTCATCGGCGGTGGACCGGGCGGCGCGGGCGCTGCGCTCGCGCTGCAAAACCAGGCGCGGCAGCTGGGTCGCCAGATCCACATCACGTTGTTCGAGGGCAAGGTGTTTGCCGGCGAACATCATTTCAACCAATGCGTCGGCGTGCTGTCGCCGCCCATCGACACGATTCTGCAAGATGCGCTGGGCGTGCCGTTCCCGCATCATCTGGTCCAACGCGAGATCACCGGCTACTTTCTCCATTCGGATGACCGCGCGATTTTGCTCGAATCGGACGATCCGCCGGCGTACGCGGTGCGCCGCGTCCAGTTCGACAACTATATGCTCGACCAGGTGCGCGTCGGCGGTATCGAGGTGATCACTGGGCGCGTCACCGATCTGGAATTCCACGCCGACCGCGTGATCGTCTACAGCGAGAGCGGCAATTCGGAAGCCGATGTCGTCGTCGGCGCGTTCGGGGCGGACGATGGCACCGCGGTCGTGTTCGAGCGCGCAACCGATTATCGCGCGCCGCGCTTTCTGAGCAGCATCGTGACCAAGATTCATCCGCGTCCGGAACTGATGGACGCGTTTGGGGATCGCATCCACGCGTTTCTGCCGTCGACGCCGGGCATTGAGTTTGGCGCGGTGACGCCGAAAGGCAATCACCTGACGATCAACATCGCGGGCGAGAAGGTGGACGCGGTGATGATGGACGATTTTCTGCGCGGTGCGGGGCTGCGGTCGGTGGTCGCGTGTCTGGAGGACGCGCAGAGCCAGCGTGATCTGACGTTCTTCAAGGGACGCTTTCCGGTCTCGCAGGCGCGCGCGTTTTCCGGCGACCGCTACGTGATCGTCGGCGACGCGGCGGGGCTGGTGCGTCCTTTCAAAGGCAAAGGCGTGAACTCGGCGCTCCAGACCGGCACGTGGGCGGCGCAGACGATGCTGACCGCCGGCATCTCGGCAGGCGCGTTTCGCGAGTATCATCAGTTGTGCCGCGACATCACCGACGATCTGCCGTACGGCAAGGCGATGCGCGCAGTCACCATCGGCATCAGCAAATGGCATTTGCTCAATCTCGTGATCGCGCTCGCGGAGCAGGACGCGGATTTGCGGCACATGCTGTTTGGCGCAGTTTCCGGGCATCAGATGTATCGCGAGATCGTGCGCGGGATGCTGGACGCGCGCTGGCTGGCGCGGATGGCGGGGCTGCTTGCCGCGCTGCCGGTTCGGACGCGAAGGCGGAAGGCGGAGGCGGGTGGCAGCCGGGGTGCGGCGTAGGGGCGACCCTTGTGGTCGCCCACATCGGGCGGGGACAAGCCCCGCCCCTACCAACCGACCGTTGCTCCATCACTCGATGGCGGAAACGTTGTGAGCGCGCGGCGAGCGTGGTATAATGGCTGTGCACTGGCGCAACGTGCCCTTGACGAGTTGTGCTAACCCGAATTTAGGGGCGAAAGAAAAACGCTCAGGGGGAAGCCAAGACACCTTGACAGCCAAGACGCCGCGCACCGCTTCGACTTTCGGCGAAGATGCTTTCCTGGTTCGAGTGGGTGTTGATGGAGTAGCGCACCTCTGAAGAACTCAGAAGCAAATGATTAATCAATCGTCCCATGCTTCGGATGTTGCATTTTGGCAACAAACTGCGTACTGTCAAAGTGCCTAAGGAGTATGCACAATGAACATGGACATCATAGACAAAGTTCGATTATTTGTTCCCAAGCGACGCCGACGCCTTTGGCACTACACCAGTTGTCAAGGCATGGTCGGTATAATCATGACGAGGAAAATCTGGGCGACTGATATTTTATATCTGAACGATAGATTAGAATATAAGCTAGCCGTAGATTTAGTTTTGAACGAATTGAATCAGCCCGGGGTTTTGTGCCATTATGATAAAGAAGAGCGCACATATCTAAAATCCTTCTGCGCTTACTTACAAGGCGTACCAGGTGGAGACACGGAGCAAGGTATCTATGTCTGTTCCTTTTCAAGTCAAGGAGATGATCGCGTCGCATGGGAAATCTACGGCGATCATGGAAGAGGGTACTGCATTGGGTTCGACTATCAGGACTTGAGAGAGTCACTGAAGCAGCATTGGTGGCTAGTTCCATGCTATTACACCTCTCGACAACACTCGAAAATCATTCGCTGCTTTTTGAGGAAGGCGATTCACCTCTTTCGCACGAAGCAAGCCACATCCATTGATACTTGCCGAGCATCGATTTTGGCTGAGAGAGAGGCGTTTTGTGAATTCCTCCAAATTGCTCCATTGCTCAAACACTCCAGTTGGGTTGCAGATAGGGAATGGAGGCTAATCTCAAAACCAAATGCACACATAACTCCACTCCGCAGAAAGCCCCGAAGAGAATCTTACGGATCAGGAAATACGGAGATTCCATACATCGAAATCGAGTTGGAAGAAAAGGACAAGCCACTGAGGATTCCCTAAATCTGGATAGGTGGAGCATATGATCCCGTTACGAAAACGGATGATGTAAAGCAGTTCATGAGTTGTTACCCTATCGACGGATGCACGGTTGACTCCTCAAAAATCCCTTTCAGATACGAACCACCAATCTATGGGGCATTCAGTGTTTAGGAAAGATTCTAAATGCAAGTTTTTGTACAGGGAAGTAGGTTTTCTATTTAAGAGACGGCTTTGGCGTTTTTACACCGGCAATCTGCAATCACAAGATGAAATGGACGAGGACAAATACAAAGAGTTCTTGGCGAATCAACAGAAAACGCCTATGAGAGTTGTGTCCGATTCCTCAAGCAAGAAATGCTGGTGGATGTTTAGGGGCGAATTCTACGTGGAAGATGAAGGTTATTCGATGATCGAAGTTGCCGCCTTGATTATGGATATGATGCAGAAGAAAGAAAAGAAAATCCATAGAATTATTGCACGTGCAAAGCAAATTGAATCCGATTCATTACCAGTGAGGCAGCCAATTCCAGATGATGTCAAAATCCTTGTCTGGCAACGTGATGGGGGTCGTTGCGTCGAATGTGGAAGTCAGCAAAACCTTGAATATGACCACATCATTCCTTTATCGAAAGGCGGTAGCAATACTGCCCGAAATCTGCAACTTCTCTGCGAGGGGTGCAATCGGTCGAAAGGAGCAAACCTTTCATGACTCGCAGGAGATTCATTGCAGGCGTCCTGAGCCATCGATCTTGATGGAGCGATGCACATTGGAGGATAGGGGCTTTTTGAGCAAGATGACTTGGGGCTTGTGTTGGAAGCCGGTTGACCTATCACTTCCAAAACTATGGAGGAGTTGGACCGTCAATATCTCTTAATCAGTAGCCCATGCAAATGACATAAGCCTTGCTCAAGTGGTCCAAGTCCATCCGCCCTGATTGAGACTGACCAACATCCTCATAAGCTCTTGGTCACTAGAATCTACTCGTCGGCATCAACGAAACGCCCTTGCATTTCAAGGGCGTCTTTGTTATGATACTGACAAGTGAGAGTGCTAGGAAACCGATGGACCTGAATATTTTTTACACCGCCTTGGCGACGGTCGCGGCGACGCTGCTGGGTCTGTTGTTCATCGCGATTCAGCAGAACGCCGGGCGACTCCACGATCCCCCTAATCGCTGGAGGGCGATAGCGGTTTCGACGTTCTATTCGTATACGGTGATCTTGATCGTGTCTCTATTTACCTTCATTCCTCTCCTGCGCGCCCCAACTATGGCGGTCGGTTGTCTCATCGGGATTTGGCGACAGGTAGGGGCGTGGTTACCCGTCTGGCGCGCGACGACGACAGGGCGTTTGGCGCGTTTACGCGAAACTTTCTGGACGCTGGTGAGTCCGGTATTCCTCTATATGTCGCTCCTCTTTGCTTCCAGCCACCTACAACAAGGCAAGGGTGATGAAGCCAGCGAATCCAGTATTGCTGCGGTACTCATCGTTCTCCCCGTGATCGTCCTCCGCAACTCATGGCGGTTGCTGGTCGAAATCCCGAGCGAAGAACGGTTGAACAAGTAAGCCCAATATGTCAGAGAGTTCTGTTGAGCACGTTCGTCAAGTTTTGGACACCGTCTATCGCACTGAATCGCGGCGCGTGCTTGCCACGCTGATTCGTCTCCTTGGTGATTTCGATCTCGCCGAAGACGCGATGCACGATGCCTTCCGCGTTGCGTTGGAGCAATGGCAGCGCGACGGCGTGCCTGCCAATCCGCGCGCGTGGCTCGTTTCGACCGGGCGGTTCAAAGCGATTGACCAACTGCGCCGCCGCGCGCGATCTGACGAAATACCACTCGAACCGCTCGCCGAGCAACTTGCAAGTCCAAGCGACGAGGCAGATTTGAACAAGGTGGAGGTGGAGGACGACCGCTTACGGCTCATCTTCACGTGTTGCCATCCCGCGCTGTCGTTGGAGGCGCGCGTCGCGTTGACGCTGCGCGAGGTCTGCGATCTTGCCACGGAAGAGATCGCGCACGCTTTTCTCACCCGCGCGCCCACGCTCGCGCAGCGGATCGTGCG
>DAIDTM010000590.1 GCA_027457205.1 Anaerolineae bacterium
CAGCACGTGCGGCGAATCCTCAAGGATGGCGGCGATCTGTCGCTCTTCAAATCCATTCTGGCATACCGCGGACTGCCGGTGGGCGGCGTTCGACCGCCCATGCAGAACGCGCCAAAGGAGGTGGTCGAAGCTTGCATCAACGCGCTGACCGAACGAGGTATCCCACTTACGCCGATTGAACTTTGACTTTACTCTGGAGGAGAATGATGAAGACACGTCTTTACGTATTTGCGTTTCTCGCGCTCGCGCTGTTGACGCTCGCCGCGTGCGCTCCCGCCGCGACGCCGGCACCCCAGCCCACGACCGCCGCGCCAGCGCCCGCGGCAACGCAAGCCGCGCCGGCAGCCGCCAACGCGTTGCAGCTGAACTTCTGGGGCGGTTGGACCGGTCCGGATGGCGACGTGATGCGCGCCATGGTCAAGCAATACAACGATTCGCATCCGAACGTCCAGGTCACGCTGACGACCCAGCAGTGGACGCCGCTGTTCGACAAGTTCGTCGTGTCGACGAAATCCAACAATCAGCCGGACATTATGGCGATGCACGGTCCCGACATTCCGCAGTTCGCCTCGACCGGTGTACTGGAACCGCTGGACGCGGTGGTCGCCAAAGAAGGGTTCAAAGCGAGCGATTTCGTGACGCCGGCGTGGAATGGCACGATGTACCAAGGCAAGCAGTACGCCTTCCCGCTCGACCTGCACATGCACGGCGTCTACTACAACGCGGACATGTTCCAAAAAGCCGGCGTCACTCCGCCGACCGATTGGATTTCCGGCGATGACTTTATCAAGCTCGCCACCGCGTTGACGATCGACAAGAATGGCAAGCACCACGGCGACGCCGGTTTCGATCCGCAGAATATTCAACAGTACGGTCTGGCGATCTACACCAACCACCACGGCTTTTACCAAGCGTACGCGCTCCTGAATCAGGAAGGCGACCATCTGTTGAATGCGAACCAGACTGCGCTCGACTATCCCAAGGACGATATGGTCAAGGCGTGGCAGTGGCTGCAAGACTTGATCTTCAAGTACCACGTCGTTCCCACCGGCGAGACCAATCCGTCCGGCGACTTTTTGGCGGGCAAGACCGCGATGCTGATCGATGGTCCATGGCAAATTCCCGCGATGCAGAAACAAGCCGGACTCAAGTGGGGCACGTTCCCCTTCCCGCAGGTTTTCAAGAACAAGGCGGTGTGGGGCAGCGGGCACGTCCTGACGATCCCGGTGCAATCGGACAAACAGCGCGAAGCCGCGGCGGAAGATTTCGTCACGTGGATCGTGCAACATTCCGACGCGTGGGGTGGCTCGGGCAATCTGCCCGCGCTGAACGCCGCACGCGATAGCGCCGCCTTCAAGGCGCTGCCGGGGCGCGCCGGTTTTATCGCCGAAATGCCGTACGAAGTGATGCTGCCGGCGATTCCGGCGGAAGCCCAGGTCTTTTCGGCTGCCGCGACCAGCCCCATCGTCGTCGCCGCGCAGACGATCCTGGTGCAGGACAAGGACATCCCAACCGCAGTGGATGCAATGAACCAGGCAATGAACGCGCTGCTCGCCAGTTCCAAATAAGTTAGTCGATGCTCTCGCCGGGCGCGATCCCGGTGGGAGCACCAGCGATGGTGCCCCAATGGCTGCTCTAGCGACAAAACCACGCCGCGCCGGCAATCGATCTGTCACGCCGTACCTCTTCGTCCTGCCGTACCTCATCGTGTTTGTGTTGTTTCGATTCGGACCGGCGGTCGTCGGCTTTTTCATCAGTCTGACGAACTGGAAGATCATCGGCTCACCCAGCCCGGGCGGGTTGAGCAATTATCAGACTCTCGTGACTGATCCGCAATTCCTGACGAGTCTGGAAAACACGCTCTACTTTATGCTGCTCACCGCGCCGCTGCTGGTCTTGCTGGGACTGGCGCTCGCGCTGCTCGTCGATCAACAATTGCACGGGCGCGTCATCGCGCGCACGGCGATCTTTATGCCGTACGTCGTCATGTCCACGGTCGTCGGCGTCATCTGGTTGTGGATTCTCAATAAAGAGTCGGGCATCCTGAATTACTACCTCAGTCTCATCGGCATTCATCCGCTCGCCTGGCTGACCGACTCGAACACCGCCATGCCGGCGGTGGCGATCGCGACGCTGTGGTGGACCGTCGGGTTCAATATGATCATCTTCCTCGCCGGCTTGCAGGACGTGCCGCAGGAATTGGAAGATTCGGCGCGCGTGGACGGCGCAGGTGAGTTCGCCGTGTTCCGCCACATCACGCTGCCGCTGCTCGCCCCGGCAACGTTCATCGTCGTGATGCTCACGCTCATCAACACCTTCCAGGTCTTTGACCAAATCTACGTGATGACCGGCGGAGGTCCCAGTCTCGCCACACTGACCATCATTCAATATTTGTACTATCAGGCGTTCGAGTTTTACAAACTGGGCTACGGCTCGGCAGTCGCGTACGTCGCGCTGGCAGTCCTGATCGTTCTGGCGGTGATCCAACAACGCTTGCTGCCGGAGGCGGAAACCCGATGAACCATCACTCATCCTCTGTCGTGAGAAACGGATTGCTGTACGTGCTGCTCGCCGGCTCGACGCTGGCGATGCTCGCGCCGCTGCTCTGGATGACGAGCAGCGCGTTCAAGCCCGAAGGCGAGATCGTGAGTTACCCGCCACATTGGATTCCGCAATCGCCCACGCTGGATAATTTTCAAT
>DAIDTM010000591.1 GCA_027457205.1 Anaerolineae bacterium
GGTCGCGGCATCCAGCGCGTAGACTTTGAAATCGTCCGAGCCGAAATAGGCGACGCCGCTGTCGACGACGATGGCGGAGCGCACCGGACCGCCCGCGGTGAACGGCGCGTTCCATTTCAATTTGCCGGTCGTCGCGTCGACGGCGTAGACGTTGCCGGTATCGAGCGTGCCAAAGTACAGCGCGCCGTCCGCGAGCGTCAGATTGGACCAGACCCAGCCGCTGGCGACGAACGGCTGGCTCCATTTGGGTTTGCCGGTGGCAGCGTCGAGCGCGTACACATTCGCCAAGCCAGCGACGTAGACGACGCCGTTGGCGACGGCGGGCTGGGCGGCGATGATTCCACCCGCGTCGAATTCCCAGTCCTTCGCGCCGGTCGCCGCGTCCAGCGCGTACAACTTGTGATCGAGCGAGGCGGCGTAAACGACGCCGTTGGCGAACGTGAGGTCTGCCCAGATTTGACCGCCGGTCGCGAATTCCCATTTCTTTGCGCCGGTCGCGGCGTCGAGCGCGTACACCTTTTTATCGTCCGCGCCAAAATAAACGACGCCGCCCGCGACGACCGCGCTGGAAACGATCGGATCGCTCACCGCGAACGGCTGCGACCATTTCACCGCGCCGGTGGTCGCGTCGAGCGCGTAAAAGTTTTTATCGGACGCGCCAAAATAAACCACGTTATCGGCGACGACGGGCGTGGCATACAACGCCGGAGGAGTGAGAGATTTGTCGGTGGGAAATTGCCATTTGACCGTGCCGTCCGCCGCGTTGACCGCAAAGACCTTGCCGCTTTCGCTGCCAAAATAGACGACCTGGTTGGCGACCTGCGCGCCCGACCAGCCGGCGACCGGCGCGGCGCAGCCCGCCAAGAGAAACGCGGCGGCGAGGATTGCAACGAGCGCCACCGCCAGCCGCGCGCGAAGAGAAATCAACAAAAGGATTGCCTCCAACAATTATTCGTACGGAACGGGATCGTATCCCCCGGGGTTGAGCGGATGGCAGCGTACGACGCGCCGCACGGCGAGCCAGCCGCCTTTGACCAGTCCAAAGTGCGTGATCGCCTCATAGCCGTACTGCGAGCAGGAGGGGACGAACCGGCAGCTGGGCGGCAAGAGGGGCGAGATCAATCGCTGATAGAGTTTGATTGGAACGAGTGCTAGATATTTCATAGGACGACTTGCGAATCAGGAATTGTGAATCAAGTGTGCGCGGCGCAGCAGGTTTTCCACCGCCGCGTCGATGGCTTTCAAATCCGCTTGCTCTGCGCCGGCGCGCGAGATCAGGATAATGTCCCAGCCCGGCGGAATGGCAGCCAGACGATGCCGCACCGCCTCGCGCAGCCGGCGCTTGGTGCGATTGCGCCGGACGGCGTTGCCGACTTTTTTCCCGGCGACGAACCCAAAGCGGCTTGCGCCGGTGCCATTCGCGGCTGCCCGGACGATGATCAGCGGATGCGACCACGATTTGCCGCTGTCCCACACGCGCTGAAAATCGTCGCGGCGCAGACTGTAAGCGCGGTTCACCCCCACCCCTTCCCTCCTCGTCTTTGACAGAGGAGGGTGTGCATCATTTCTGTTTCAGGTTGGAGCGGGTAGGCGAGGCGGCGAGGCGCTTGCGCCCGCGCAGGCGGCGCGCGGCGAGCACTTTGCGTCCGCCCTTGGTTTGCATTCGTTTACGAAAGCCGTGCGTGCGCTTTCGTTTCAAGCGTTTTGGTTGGTATACTCGCTTCACGAGAACTCCTCACTCATTTAAGATAGCGTGGGCTATTATACCTTGAATCCCGATAATTGCCAAATCGAAATCGGCAATGAGCCAATCTGCCAATTGACCCATGAGCCAAAAATGGCACCGCGCATTCTGCGCCGCGCCATTGACGCGCTAGTACGTTCATGCTAGAATACTTGCGAGTAGGCAGTTGCGTTTTGGCTGTGTAATCGAAGCCGGAGGTGCGCTATGACGTTACAAGACATTCTCTCAGACATTCATGCTCTCGAAGAAGACTTGATCAATTTTGAACGCAAATATGGCGTCCGTTCAGAAACTTTTTATGCAGCGTACATCAGCGGGGAAGAACCTGAGGACGACAGTTGGGTGCTGGATTTTGGGGAATGGGCGAGCGTCTATCGAACATGGTTGGCGCGTCAAGCCGCCTACCGTGACCAAGTTCAAAAAATCCAACACGATTCTCCGTCTTTGGCAGGTCTCATCCGAGTTGCAGCATGACCAACGCGCTCCGCAATCCCGCCGACTATGAACTGTTCATCTATACGCTGCCTGAACAGTTTCCGATCATTCGACTTGGCACCTCGTTAGCACGGATTGCCGGCGAATTGCATTTTGAGAAGAGCGTCCGCTTGGTTGTACGTGAGCGAATTCTGTACGATCGCCTACCCGCTGTCATTGACGAGTATGGCTACGAAGTTTGGCGGGGTGAAGAGAAACTGTACTGGTATGACCCGCAGCCCCATCCCGACGCCCCGGCTTTGCAGAGCAGCCATCCGCATCACAAGCATATTCCTCCGGACATCAAACACCATCGGATTCCTGCGCCACAGATGAGTTTCACGCAACCAAATCTTCCTGTACTGATTGGGGAGATCGAAGAACTGCTCAAAACGTTCGAGGAATCCAAATCGTAGATGTTCCTCCGCTGATCGTAAGAACTTGCTTCGCTGGAGAAGTGGAGATGCTCACGCGCGGGACGTTTGTATCAGCAGAGAATTTCACACTGAAGATCAAAGCACCTGTCGTTGGGCGCGCTAGCAGGTGGTAGTTAGATGAATCTACCTGAGTGACCTCGGTACCGACTTTTTAGCTTGTTGACAAAAAAGGAGGAAGCAAATGTCAGACTTTGTAACTCTTTCCTGTCCTTCTTGTGGTGGCAAATTACAGATAACCAACGACATTGAGCGATTTGCCTGTGGCTATTGCGGCAAAGAGCATATCGTAAAGCGAGGTGGAGGAATTGTAACCCTATCTCCTGTCGTTGATGGACTAAAAAGAATACAGGCAGGAACTGACAAGACGGCTTCTGAGTTGGCATTTCTACGCCTGAACAATGAGATAGCTGAAATTGAAAAAAGCATGAACGACCTATTTTTACGCCTTGAGTTGAATGCAGGTGAGCCATTGATAGATTACTTTGGAAACTATACCTCATATTGGCAGAAGGTATTTAGCCCACGGCACGTGGATCTGCACAAAGAGTTGAGACACCTGACCAGCAAAAGAGTAGAAGACATGATCAAGTATTTTCGCGGGCGCACGTCGGAAGGGAAACTTCAGCAATGGCTTCTCAGTGCCTTGGATGAACTATTGGCTTTGCAAAATAAGTTGAGTGGGAAACAGTCTGACCTAGAGAAACACAAACGTATCGTCGGAGAGTGGGTTTCTTGATTCTGATGGAACGCCAAACAGATAAAGCCACGTCCCAGGCTGCTCGGAATACACCTCTCGATAGAGTCGAGATCAACTCTCGGCTCTATCTTTTTCTCCGCGCATCGGCGGTGAATCACGCCGCGCGCGGTTGCCAAAACCTCCCGCTTGGAGTACAATTTGCAGCGTGGAAACCGTAACGATCGACGCGCTGTTGGCGCAAGTCCAAAAGTACAACCCCAAAGCGGACCTCGCGCGCATCCGCCGCGCCTACGATCTCGCCGCCAGCGCGCACGCCACGCAGATGCGCTCCACCGGCGATCCGTACATCACGCACTGCCTCGCCGTCGCCAGCATCCTCGCCGACCTCTACCTCGACGAAGACAGCATCGTCGCCGGGCTGCTGCACGACGTGCCGGAAGATACCGCCGTTCCGCTGGAAACGATCCAAGAGCAATTCGGCGACGAAGTGGCAAAGCGCGTCGACGGCGTTACGAAATTATCCGGCTTGCGCCTCGGAATGGAACAGTCCCAAGCCGAGTCGCTACGCAAGATGTTTATGGCGATGGCGGAAGAAATCCGCGTCGTCCTCATCAAGCTCGCCGACCGCCTGCACAATATGCGGACGCTCTACGCGCGCCCGCCGGACAAGCAGCGCAAAATTGCGCGTGAGACAATGGAGATTTACGCGCCGCTCGCCAACCGACTTGGCATCTACACCATCCGCCGCGAACTGGAAGACCTCTCGCTGAAATACCTCGAACCGGACAAGTACAAGGAAATCGAAACGCTGCTGGCAGACGACAAGGACGATCAGCAGGCGTACATCGCGCAGGCGATCACGATCTTGAGCGAGCGGCTAGCGCAGGAAGGTATCCATCCGCTCGATATGCGCGGTAGACCCAAGCACATCTACAGCATCTACGAAAAGATGGTGCGCAAGCGCCGCGACTTTTCGCAGATTTACGACATCCGCGCGATCCGCGTCATCGTCGAGAACGTGCGCGATTGCTACGTCGTGCTTGGCATCGTCCATAGTTTGTGGGCGCCGCTCCCCGGCGAGTTCGACGATTTTATCGCCAAGCCGAAAGAGAATCTCTACCAATCGCTGCACACCGCGGTCATCGGTCCTGCCGGCAAGCCGCTCGAAGTGCAAATCCGCACGACCGAGATGCACGAGATCGCCGAGTTCGGCATCGCCGCGCACTGGCGCTATAAAGAGCCGGGCGCGAAACGCGACCCGGTGTTCGAAAGCAAGATCAACTGGCTGCGCCAACTGATGGACTGGCGCAAGGATATTTCCGACGCGCAGGTCTTTGTCGAATCGATCAAGACCGAAGAGTTCCAGGACCAGGTCTACGTCTACACGCCCAAAGGCGACATTATCGAAATGGCGGCAGGCGCGACGCCCATCGATTTTGCGTACCACGTCCACACCGAAGTGGGCAACCGCTGCCGCGGCGCGAAGGTCAACGGCAAGATCGTGCCGCTCGATTATCGGCTGAAGGTCGGCGACCGCGTGGAGATTCTGACCGCGAAGAAAGGCGGACCGAGCCGCGCCTGGCTCAACCCCGGTTTGGGTCTCGTCCGCACCTCGCGCGCGCACGAAAGAATCCGTCAGTGGTTCAAGCAGCAAGCGCGCGTCGAAGCGATTGCCGACGGGCGCGAGCTCCTCGAAAAAGAATTGCACCGGCTGGGATTTGGTCAGCGTAACTTTGACGAGATCGCCAAATTCTTTAACTACAAAAGCCCGGACGATTTTCTGGAAGCGCTGGGGCACGAAGACATCAGCATCTCGACGGTCAGCGTCCGGTTGTTTGAAGCCGAGCGCGCCAAGACCGCGCCGCCGGAAGAAGCGCCGCCGCCCGTGCGCCCATTGCCCAAAGTGCCGGAGACCAAGTTCACCGTCAAAGGCGTCAACAACCTGTTGCAACATCTGGCGCGTTGCTGCAACCCGCTCCCCGGCGACGACGTGGTCGGCTTTATCACGCGCGGGCGCGGCATCACGATCCATCGCCGCGACTGCAAGAACGTGCTGGAGATCAGCGAGCGCGAGCGGTTGATCGCGGTAGACTGGAATCAGACCGATCAGGCGGTGTATCCGGTGCAGGTGCAGGTGCGCGCGTTCGACCGCGCCGGACTGGTGCATGACATTTCCGGCATCGTCGCCGCTGAGGGGATTAACATGGCGTCGGCGAGCGCGTTGGCGGGGCGCAAAGATCACATCTCGATCATTACGGCGACGCTGGAGATTGCGAGCGCGGACCAACTGACGCGCGTCTTGAACAAGATCGACCGCTTGCCGAACGTGATCGAGGTGCATCGCGTGACGAGCAGCGGCGGCGATGGAGAAAAACGCGGATAGAGGATGAATCGGGG
>DAIDTM010000592.1 GCA_027457205.1 Anaerolineae bacterium
CTTCCACGCCCGCGCCAAATTCCACTCCACCGCGCGCGGCGACGGTACGGGCAGCGCCGCCGGCACGGTCTGCTTCTGCCGCCGTCGTCAAGACCGCGACCAGCATCCCGGACACTTCTACGCCAACGCCCGCGCCGACGCTGATCGCTTTGAATGCTAGCGTCCCGACCGTCGCCAGCACTGACAACAGCGCGTCCGATCCGACGACGGGATCGCAGCCGCAAGACAACACGACCAATCGCTCCTACTACATCGACCGATTGCTCGGTACTGGCGTGCTGCTCACGAGCGGCTTGATGCTTTTTGGCGCGTTCGCTCTCGGCGCGGCTGCATTCGCCATGTTCGTCCGCGCCGTTCGACGCTGATGCGTTTCCTCCGCGCTGCGCTCTACGCCGGCGTTCTTCTCGCGCTCGCCGGCTGCGCGTCGACATCGCCTGCCGCCGCGCCGCGCTATAAACTCTTCGTCTCCGCCAATGGGTTGTACCGCGTCACCGCGGCAGACCTGCAGCGCGCCGGCATCGATCCCAACAAAATCGATCCGGTGACGCTGCAACTTTTTGACGGCGACCGCGAGGTTGCGCTGCGCGTGCTGGGCGATAAAAGCAACCTGGCGTTCGAGTTTTACGGTCAGGCGAGCGACTCGCCCTATTCGCCGTTTCGCGTCTACTGGCTGCGTTGGGGCGTCGCGAGCGGCAAGCGGATGCGCGAGTCCGCGCTCGCGCCGCCCGCCGGCGCGCCGCAGCCGTCGTTCCAGGACGCGCTTCTCTTCGCGCATCCAACGCTCTACATTCCCCAGTCCGGCGACCTCCACGCGTCCTGGTTTTGGCAATCGCTGACCGCGCCGATGACGCTCACCGTGCCGGTGACTCTGCCGGTCGCGCTGCCAGCGCCAGCGCAGTTGCGCGTGGACCTGTGGGGCGAGACGGAAGCCGCCGCGACTCCAAATCACCACCTCAACGTCTATTTCAACGACGCGCGCGTGGCGGACGAGAAATGGAATGGACAAGGCGCGCATCCGATTGATGCACCAGTACCGGCGAACGCGGCGCGCGCCGGAGAAAACACAGTCCGCTTAGTCATGCCGGGAGATACGCCAGTCCAAGCCGACATCGTTCTGCTCAGTTCGATTGCCATTACCTATACGCGCCAGTTTGTCGCCGACGCGTCGCAGGACACGCTGGCGTTTCCCGCCGGCGCGGGAACGTTCCGCGCATCCGGTTTTAGCGGCGATGCGATTCAGTTGTACGACATTACCGATCCGCTCGATCCACTGCACGCGACCGGCGCGTCGGTCGCCGCAGGCGCGATCGCTTTTCGCAGCGACGCCGATTCGACGCGGCGCTGGCTAGCGATCGGTCCCACCGCGTACAAATCGCCGGCGCGCATCGCGCCGATGCCGGCGACCGATCTGCATTCGACCGCGCAGCGCGTGGATTACCTCGTCATCACCTATCCCGATTTTGTCGATGCGCTCAAGCCGCTGGTGCAGTGGCGCGAACAACAGGGCTTACACGTCAGCGTCGTGACGACGGATGAAATCTACGACGAGTTCGGCAACGGCAACGCGTCGCCGCTGGCAATTCGCGCGTTCATCGACTATGCGTATCGTCAGTGGGCGCGCCCCGCGCCGCGCTTTGTGCTGCTCGTCGGCAAAGCCAGTTACGATTATCTCGATTACCTGAACGGTCCGAACAAAAACCTCGTGCCGACCTATCTCCTCGCCACGCCGCATCTGGGACTCGCCGCGAGCGACAATTGGTTCGTCGCGCCGGACGCGTCGACCGGACGACCGGTGATGGCAATCGGACGGATTCCGGCAAAGACCGCCGATCAGGTCGCGCGCGCGGTCAGCAAGACGATCGCGTTTGAATCTGCCACGACCGGCGATTGGCGGCAGCGCGCGCTGTTCGTCGCGGACGACAAAGACCCGGCGTTCGATTCGATGTCCAACGAACTGGCGCAAAAATTGCCCAAGATGCAGACGGAGAAGGTTTATCTCTCGGCGCACCAGGGCGATACGCAAGCCACGCGCGCGGAGATCGTCCAGGACTGGAACGCCGGCGCGTCGCTCGTCACCTACATCGGACACGGATCGATTGACACGTGGGCGGCGGGACCGCTCTTCAGCATCGATAATGTGGGCGACATCAAAAACGGGGATCGTCTGCCCATTCTCTTCACGCCGACCTGCCTGGATGGATTCTTCTACCATCCGCAAGTGGATTCGTTGGCGGAGGCGCTCCTGTTCAAGAACGACGGCGGGATCGTGGCGGGCTTGGTGCCGACCGGGCTGTCCTTGACTCAACCGCAGGACGATATGATGCGCGCGCTCTACGCCGAACTCTTCGGGACGCCGGGGACGACGCTGGGCGAGGCGATCATGCGCGCGAAACAAAAAATGCCGGGCGATTCGCCCGACGTTCGCGAGGTGATCGATACGTTTGGATTGCTGGGCGACCCGGCGTTGCGGGTTCAACTCGGCAACTGAAAGGATTTATCCAAAGTCCACGAAGGAAAAAACAAGGATCTTTCGTGTGGCTTGGTGTCGCTTCGTGGATGATTTATCTTGGTCAGTTTCGGCTAGCCCAAGTTGGGGAGAGGTTACGAGGATCGAATCAGCCGGACGCCTTTGCCGCGCACGACCTGAAGGTACTGTTTCTCCGGCTGAGTCTCGCGCAGCCGGCGGCGCAGCCGCTTGATCAGTCCATCGACGGCGGTTTTGCTGATGCTCTGCGGATCGCTGGGCTGCCACGCCGCGGCAATGATCTGATCGCGCGAGATGATCTGGTCGGGCGAGTGATATAGGAGCAGGAGCAGCGCGGTCTGCGCGTTGGACAGCGCCGGCTCCACCGGTTTGCCATCCACCCACACCTCGCGCGTGGTCTCGTCGATAAAAATTCCCCGGGCGCGTTCATCGTCCACTTGCGCCGGCACGGTGAAGCGAAAAGTCATCGCGCCGCCTAGAACGATTTCGTCTCCATCGGACAGGCGCACCGGTTCGGCGCCGACGAGTTGCGTGCCGACGAAGGTGCCGTTGCGGCTCTCCAGATCGGCGATCCAGTAACCGCCGGGCGTGCGCGTGATGCTGGCGTGCCGCCGCGAGATCGCCGGGAACGGCAGCACAATGTCCGCTGGGGCTTCGCGTCCGATGATGAGACTGTCCCGGTCGAGCAGCCATTTGCCGGTTTTGCCATTGGGCAGTTTGCCTGACAGAAATGCGTTTTGCCGCATAGTCACACCTGTTCGAACCAACTCACGGTTTCGATGTGGTACGTCTGCGGGAACAAGTCGACCGGCTGCGTTTCATTCAGCCGGTAGCCCGCGTCGATCAATCGTCGCGCGTCGCGCGCGAGCGTCGCCGGGTCGCACGAGACGTACGCCAGCGCGCGTGGTTTTTGCGCGATGAGCGCGTCGAGCGCGCGCGGCGCGAAACCCGCGCGCGGCGGATCGGCGACCGCCAGATCGATCCTGGTCTTGAGCGACGGCAGTACGTCTTCCACCGCGCCGCGATGAAATTCCACGTTCGCTAAATCCACCGCGTTCGCGCGCGCGTCGTCCACCGCGCTCGCGCTCTCCTCGATCTCGATCACGCGTGCGACGCGCGGCGCGAGCAACAAACCGAACGTCCCTACGCCGCCGAACGCGTCGAGCAAAACGTCTGAGGGACGTGGGGCGAGATAGCGCGCTACAAGTTCGACCAGTTTTTCCGCCATCGCCGTGTTGACCTGAAAGAACGATGCCGGCGAGACGCGGAACGCGCGCCCGCCGAGTTCTTCGTGCAGCGCGTCCTTGCCGATCAGCGGAATCGTTTCTGCCGGCGATTGGTACACCAGCGATACCGGTTCGTCCACCGAGATTTCCGGCGGTTCCGCGTCGCGTCCTTCGAGAATCACCATCTTCTGCCCGGTCTGCGTCCCCGCGCGCAGCGTAACGCCGTCGAACTCCGCGCCCTCAAAATCCAGTGCGTGGAACATCTCGTCGAGCAACGGGTGCAGGATGTGACACTCGCGAATGGGCACGCGGTCGTGCGATTCCAGCGCGCGAAAGCACAGCCGACCTTCCGCGCTCATTTGGAATTGCACGTGGTTGCGATAATGCCACGGCTCGGTCATCCCGATGGTCTCGCGCACCGGCGCGGCGGGCAGCTTGCCGATGCGCGAGAACTGTTCGCGCACGATGTCGGCTTTGAATTTCAACTGCGCGTCGTACGCGATGTGCTGCCACTGACAGCCGCCGCAGCCCTTCCCCTCCCCTGTCGTAGACGGGGGAGGGGTCAGGGGTGGGGGTCCAAAGTGCGCGC
>DAIDTM010000593.1 GCA_027457205.1 Anaerolineae bacterium
CGATGAATACGACGGTCTTGCTGGCGGCGGACGGCGCGCCAGCGGCGGGCGCGCGCGGGTTTGACCGCGCGCGCGCGCTGATCGAATCGTGCGAAGCGCGCTTGACGCGTTTTTCGGATGCCAGCGAGTTGACGCAGCTCAACCGCTCGGCGGGAAAATGGTTTCGCGCGTCGGATGAATTGTTCGAGGTGGTGAAACTGGCGAACGATTTCGTTGACGAAACCGACGGCTTGTTCGACCCAACGATTCTGAACGCGCTCGAAAATATCGGCTACGACAAGAGTATGGACGAAATCCGCGCGCGTGGCGTCACGCGCGCGGCGCGACCGCTTCGGCGCGCGGCGTTCGATTTCGGCGCGGTTGAATTAAATCCGGAGACTCGTTCCATCCGACTTGTCCACGGAACGCGGCTCGATCTGGGCGGCATCGCCAAGGGCTGGATCGCCGAGCGCGCGGCGCGGGAACTGGCGCAGGCGTGCGATGTGGGCGCGGTGAGCGCGGGCGGCGATATGTTTATGTTCGGCTTGCCCGCCGGGGAAACGGTGTGGCGCGTCGCGCTCGAAGACCCGCGCGATCCGGCGCGGACGCTGGCGGTGCTGCGCGTGCCGCCGGGCGCGGTTGCCACCTCGTCGATCACCAAACGGCGCTGGCAGCAAGGCGATGCCACGCGGCACCATCTCATCGATCCGCGCACCGGGCTGCCGGCGGAAACGGATTGGCTGAGCGTGACGGTGATCGCGCCGCACGCGGCGGAGGCGGAAGTTTTCGCCAAAACGCTGTTGATCGCCGGTTCGCGCGCGGCGGCGCGCATCGCCGCGCGGCAGAGCGACCTCGCGTTCATCGCGGTGAACGGCGATGGGCAATTGTGGGGCGGTCAGAATGCAAAGGAGTTTATAGATGTCGGAATCGCGTACGCCTGATCTTTACCTACGCGTCGCAATTGCGGTGTTGATCGGAATTTTATTGGAGGTCGTCATTGCGGCGGCGTTCTTGCTCTCGCGCTTGCCTGCCGGCGCGGCGATTGGGCACATCTTCGACGCGCTGCTTGCGCTGAACAGCGTGCAGGCGCTGTGGTACGTCACGCGCGCGGCGGGAATCATCGCATATCTGTTGCTGTGGCTTTCGACGGCGTGGGGGCTGGCGGTGTCCAGCAAGATTCTCGATCCGGTGCTGCATCGCGCGTTTACCTACGACTTTCACCAGTTCCTCTCGGTGCTGGCGATTGGTTTCGTCGTGCTGCACGTCGCGGTGCTGGTGGGCGACCGCTATCTGCCGTTTTCCATCGCGGCGGTGCTGATCCCCTTCGCCTCGCCGTACCGACCGGTCTGGGTCGGCGTTGGGATCATCGCTTTTTATCTATCGCTGCTGGTTAGCGTGACGTTCTACATCCGCAGTTGGATCGGGATAAAAACTTTTCGCGCGATCCACACAGCAAGCTTCATCGCCTTCTTCGGCGCGGCGCTGCACGGCTTGCTCTCCGGTACCGACTCGCCGCTGACGGCGATGCAGCTGGTCTACGCTGGCACGACGCTGGTCGTCGTTTTCCTCACGGCGTACTGGGCGATCCTGGCGTGGCTGAATCATGCCCGTCCGCAGACCGTGGCGAATCCACCGCGCGGCGTCCCGCTCCGCGCGACGAATCGACCGCCCACCGGTTGACGCTCTGCGCGCAAATAGTATCTGACGCTGGAATCTACTCTAGTGACATGGGGTAAAGGGGAAATGCCCGTCATTCTTGGTTGCTTGGAATGGCGTTGGTAATTGGTTGACCGGGTCAATATAGGTCGCGACGGCGATCAAACCACAACGGATGCCAGCTCTGAGATTGATATTTTCAGAAGTGGACAGAGCCGATGTTCCTGTCGCCAGATTCGAGTTCATCAAAAGCGTCTCGCCTTGCGAGTGCTTGAAATCCTGGCACTGTTCCGGGCATTGATACCATTTGACGTACCAATTGTACGTCTGAATCGATCCGGTCGTATTCAGGAACGATACCTTGAACCCAATCGTGTCGCCGATGTTGGCTTGGACAGGAATCGTTTCAATGTTAGTCACGTAGACACCCGGCGGAACGTTGGGAGTCTTGGTTGCGGTTGGTCCGGCTGGCGTCGGCGACGCGGGTTTCTTTGCCGCCGTTGGTTTTGCCGGGGCGGGCGTTGCCGTGACCTCGATCGTCGGCGGTGGCAGCGGCGTGTCGGTCGGGACTTCTAAGGTAATTGTTGGAATCACTGGCGACGGAAGCAGGGCGAGCAAGGGCGTGGGTGTCGTGGTCGCGCTGCCGCCGAGCACGCCGCTGATGACGAAATATCCGCCAACCACAAACAGGATGGCGACGACCGCGACGAGAGCGATGATCCCGATCAATATCGGGGCGGACAAGCCCTTGCCGTTGCCTCTGCCCGCGAGTGCTACGGGCGCGGGCGGCGGCGTGGCGGGCACTACGGGAGCAGGAGGCGGCGCGGCAGGTGCCACCGGCGCAGTCGGCGGCGTCGCCTTGTTCCATTTCTGCCCATCGTGCATGTACCACTCGCCGCTCTCCACGCCGAGCTGCCACCAGTGCCCCTGCGCGTCCTGATGCGACAGTTCGGCGACTTGCGCTTCAAGCTCCTCGTCGGTTAATTTTCCTGCGGCGTATTGTTCCTTCAGGTTTCGATAAGTTTTCTCGGCATCTTGAAAATTCAAAGTAACCTCCACTATTGCGCGACGACCCTCGCGATCGCATGTTCGTGGGTATGCGAGACTCCGCGAACGTGGTCAAGTTGATTCGCTCAGCCCGCCGCCGCTACTGTGTTTCCTCCACCACCTTGATTTCCTCATCCGTCAAGCCATATAGCTCATACACCAGCGCGTCGATCTGCTCATCCGTCACGTGAATCTCACGCTCGATGCGCTCGCGCGCGGCGTCGCTCTTCGCGGCGTGCTGGTGCTTAGCAATGCGATTATATCAAAAAGCCGCGCCGTTGCAACCGTCGCGGCTT
>DAIDTM010000594.1 GCA_027457205.1 Anaerolineae bacterium
ACATAGCCCGGCATGCCGGGCGGAAGAATCGTGTCGGCAACCAGCGGCATCTTGTGGAAGACCACATCCACCAGTTTCTGCCGGTCGATCACGAGCGCGAACGCCTGACGCACTTTCGGGTCGTCGAACGGCGGCTGGTGCGTATTGAACACGATGAACTGGGTGCTCAGTTGCGGACCAACGAACAACTGCTTGTTCAATGGATTGGTCGGATCGCTGACGCGGTCGATGTCGTTGATGCTGACCGCCGTCGAATCCAAGTCGCCATTTTCGTACATCGTCATAAACGAGCCGCCGCCCAAGATGAAATCGACTTCGTCGAGCTGCGGTTTGGGATCGCCATAGTAATTATCGTTCCTGACCAAGACGATGCGCTGACCGCGGACGTACTCTTGCAGCTTGAAGGGTCCCGTGCCGTTCGGATGATCGGTCCAGGTGCTTCCGCCGCGCTCGACATTGTTCTTGTCGACGACGAACGCGGTGGGGAAAGTCAGTTTCGCGAGGAAATACGCCTTCGGCTGATCGATGGTGATCTGAAGCGTATAGTCGTCGATCACCTTGACGCCGCTGACATCGGCGGCTTTGCGATTGAGTTTATCCGTTACGCCGACGATGTCGCCCAGGTAGGTCTCCGCCGTTGGCGACGCGGTAGTCGGATCGGCGGCGCGCTCGATCGAGTATTTGAAATCCTGCGCGGTCACCGGGCGTCCATCTTGGAATTTCGCGTCGGTGCGGAGGTGAAAAGTGTAAACCGTGCGGTCAGGGCTAATGTCCCAGCTCTTGGCAATGTCCGGCACCACTTTGAGATTCTGATCGAGCGTCACCAAGCCGCTGAAAATCTCCGCGACGTAAACCGCTGACTCGGCGTCGCCGGCGAGCGCGGGATCAAGCGTGGGCGGATCGCCGCCGCCGCCGCTGCCGCCGGGAAGCCGGAGCACTTTCTTGCCATTGGCAGATGGCGGCGCGACGGGCGCGCCGGTGGCAGACGGCGCGCTGGTTGCGCCGGGCAACGGCAGTATGCCCGCGCCAGTGCCTTGCGCGGTGGTGCCATGTTGCTGCGACAGAATCAGAAACGCGCCTGCGCCAATACAAAGCACGCCGACCAGCGCGATCACGAGAATTACAACAATTCCAACCAGCCAGCGATTTCCACCTTTGCTGCCATTACCCTCATTACTACTCGCCATTTCTACCTTCCTCACAAATTCGCGGAGCCCCTTGGAATGCGCCCATAGTACTCAGGGTTGCCCTCCTTGTCAAGCGGCAAGATAATTGTAGATTGAAGATTGCCGATTTCAGTTTGGACTAGACGGTGAGAGTCAATTATTGTGTCGTCCACGTATCGAACCGCTCGTACCCATCGGTGATGGCGTAGGTGCGCTGCACGTTCGGCTTGGTGAGCGTGATGCGCGTCGACCACCAAAGCGGCGCGATGACCGCGTCGTCCTCAACCAGAATTTTCTCTGCGGCGCGATACAGCGCGCGCCGCTTGGCAAGGTCGATTTCGCCCGCGGCGGCGTCTACCGTCTGATCGAACGTCGCGTTCGACCAGCGCGTGTAATTGTCCGGCGAACCGGAATGGAATACGCTGGCGAAATTTGCCGCGTCCGGATAGTACGCGCAATACCCCAGCCGAAAAATCTGCGGCGGATCATCGTGCAGTGTTTGCAGATAGGTCTTCCAATCCATCGCCTTGGTGACGACCTCGACGCCAAGATTGTTCTTCCACATCTGCACGACCGCCTCAGCGACGCGTTCGTGAATGTCGTCGGTATTGACCGCCAGTGTGATCGGAGGCAGACGCTTTTTATCGTAGCCGGCTTGCGCGAGATAGTCACGCGCTTGCTTGACGTTGAACGGAATGCCCAGCGTGTCTGAAATAGCGAACGAGGCAAAGACGCCGGGGCGAGTGAGCCAGCGCGCCGGCTCGCCCAACTTGACGACGGACGAGACCAGCGTATCGCGATCGATGGCGGCGGTGAACGCTTTGCGAACCAGCGGATCGTTGAACGGCGCTTTCGTCGTGTTGAATCCATAGTACTGCGAACACAGTGACGGCACGACTTGGAGCTGCTTGCCGAAAATCGGATCGTCTTTCAAGCGGTCGTAGTCAGTCGGCGTCAATCCGCCATACGGATCGAGCGAGTCGAGATTGCCGTTGCGGTACTCGTCGAGCGCGGTGGCGGTGTCCGCGATCATCGCAAAATGAATCGTCGCAATCTGCACGCTGCTCGCATCGTACCAGTACGGATTTTTCTGCAAAATGATTTCGCGGTCGTGCGACCAGGTCTGGAGGACGTACGGTCCATCCGTCCACAGGTTGCCCGGCTCCGTCCAGACCGATCCACCCGCCTCCACCGATTCGCGCGGCTGCGTCCGCACGAGCCACGTGCTGACGATGCTGGGAAAGTAACTCGCCGGCTGCGTGAGCGTAAAACGGACCGTCGTATCGTCCATCGCTTGCACGCCGAGGTGATCGAACAACTGCTGCCATTCCGCGTCGCTCGTGGTCTTGGGATTTGCAGCGAGCAGCTGCGCCGCGCCGCGAATAAGCGGCGCGAACAGCGGGGCGAAACCGGAACCCACGCGCGGGTCGAACACGCGGCGGACGCTGTAGACCACGTCCTGCGCGTTCACCGCGCGCTTGGTTTCGATCTTGTCGGTTGCGGGAACATACCGCACCCACATCGCATCGGTACGCAGCTTGAATTCCCAGATCAGACCATCTGCCGAGACCGCCCACGACGTTGCCAGCGCGTGCTGCGGCGCGCCGGTCGCCGCATCGGTATCGACCAGACTGAGGAAGATCATCCGCTCGATCTGCTGCGCGCCGGGATCGGTCGAGAGCGCGGGATCGAGCGTCGCCGGTTCCGCGCCGAGATTGAGCTGGAGCGCGCGTGGCTGCGTGGCGGCAACTGACCGGCAACCAATGAGCATGAACGAGGCGATCAGCGCGAGGAGCGTGAAGGTTTTGTGTGCGAAATGCATTTGCGCGGATTATAGCACAGAAAAACGCGGAGGGGAAAAATGAAGCGAGCGCAGTGAGATGACGACTCACTGCGCCCGCCTTCAAACGACATCGCTATCTGCAAGCAATCCAGTACGTCCCCTGCCCGGTCGGCAGGATTTCCCAATACGGCGAAGTACAATTCTTGTCCACCGCCGATTGAACCGCGCCCATTCTGTACGTCAGCGTCGCCGAGCTGGTGTTCGTGACCAATGCGTACCACGTCCCTATCTGAGTAAAAGACCCGCCCGCCCAGCGTAAAGTATTCGGGTCCGAGTTGGGGTAGGTGCCCAGTCCTTTGGGCTTGGTGTCCGGCGATTGCAGATTCGTCTGGTTGGGCGCGTAGACCGCAAAGCCGAGACCCAGCTGCCCATTCGTCTCCATCCAAACATCCATATGCGAGCCATTGCTGCCAATCTTGTACCAGATGTGTCCCCCCGGTGGAATCGTTTGTAGATTGGGGCTAACCTCCCGCGCATTCGCGGGGCTGTCGCCGCTCTTCTGCGGCGCGTTCGAAGCGGGTATCGAGACAACAGAGACTACGGGAGCGGATGTCGGGACAGCTGCAAACGCAGTCGCCAGAGTCGGTGTCGGGGTCGCCGTTATTGTTGGAGCCGTCACGCTGGCTCGCACTTGACACCAGAGGTCATCCGCCGGTGATTCGAAATCTACCGGCGCGCACGCCAGCGCAATCGATCTAGGAATCGCAACCAACCCCGCGAGCAGCACAATCGATGAAAGCAAAATCCCTTTGAATCGCATCTTGCAAGACCTGACAAAAGATTTGAACGGTCGGGCAGATGATAGCACAAAATCCATTTTAGGCAAAATCGCGCTTTACTTGCGCGCGTCTCGCAACGCCCGCGTCAACGCCGGCACGACCTGCGCCCAGTCGCCCACGATGCCGTAATCCGCCTGCTTGAAAATGTCCGCGTCTGGATTGCTGTTGACCGCGAGCACTAGCCCGGCGCGCTGGACGCCCACCATGTGATTGAACTTGCCGCTGAGTCCTAGCGCCACGTACAGCCGCGGCGCAATCGAACGCCCGGTCAAGCCGATCTGCATCTGACGCGGCAGCCAGCCGGCATCCACCACGCGCCGCGACGCGCCCACCGGCGCGCCCAAGACAACTGCCAGTTCCTGAACCACCGCCAAATGCTCCGGTCCGCCGATGCCCATTCCAACGCCGATAATGACCTCGGCGCTGTCGAGCGCGACGCCGCCGCGCGCATTCAGCTCTGTGCCGATCACCCGCGTGCGCGGCGCGGCGATCTGGTCGGTCGGCAGCGGCTCGATCTGCGCGTCGCGCGAGAAATCCGGCTCGGCTTTTTGCAACATTCCGGGGCGCACAGTCGCCATCGCCGGACGCGTCTTGGTGAGAATGGGCGCGACGATGTTCCCGCCAAACGCCGGCTTGAGCTGCACCAGCCGTCCTTGCGCGTCGATCTTCAAACCGATGCAGTCGCCGGTCAAGCCGACGTTCAGCCGCGCGGCGACGCGCGGTGCGAGATCGCGTCCATTCGCGGTCGAGGGAACCAACACCGCGTACGGATTATGCCGGCGAATCGCGTCCGCAAGGACCGCGGCATACGCTTCAGTCGAATACGCCGCGAGCGCGGGCGAATCGGCAATATAAACCCGGTCCGCACCGTACGCGGCGAGCGTCTTGGCAAACTTGGCTACACCCTGCCCAATCATTACGGCAGCCACCGGTGCGTTGAGTTTCTCCGCGAGTTGAATGCTACGCCCGAGCAATTCAAACGTGACCGGGCGTATTTCATTCTCGATGCTTTCCGCCACGACCCAGATCGCGTTCTGGCTCGCGACGGTTGACGGGGCGCGGCTGGGTTTAATCGCCTGGTGCGGTTTGGATTTCCATTCGCCGAACAGACCTTCGTCGAGCAATTCACGCACCACTTGCGCCGCGACGGCATCGGCATTTCCATCCGCCAAGCGAACGACACGCTTGCGCTTTGGCTCAATCGTGTCGATGGCTTCGACCCAGGTGGGCGAGCCAGCCAGTCCAAATGCATTCGTCTCTGTCGATAAATCTGCCGCGCCCCAAACCTCAATCGATTTTTCCCTCGCGGCTTGGAGGTCTGCCGGCGTCACCTTGATCGGTTTGCAGAGTCGCTCGCTTGCGCTGAGCACCGCTGGCATCGCGCACTCCAGCGTCTCGAATCCATCGTCCACCTCGCGCGTCGTGGTCAGGCGTTTTGTGTCTTGGGTAACCTCCAAGCGGGTCACGCCGGTGACCTGTGGCGCGTCGAGGAACTCGGCGAGCATCGGCGGCACTTGCGCGGTCTCGGCGTCAGTCGAATACTTGCCGCACAATACCAAATCGTAGCCGATTTTCTGGCATGCCCGCGCGAGCGTGCGCGCGGTCGCCAGAGTGTCCGCGCCGGCAAACTCGCGCCCCAGCAAATGCACCGCACGGTCCGCACCCATTGCCAGCGCTTCGGCGAGCGCGTCTTTCGCTTGTGGCGGACCCATCGTGACGACGACCACCTCGCCGCCGAATTGTTGCTTCAACTCAACCGCTTTTGTGATCGCGCGCTTGTCGAACGGATTGATCTCGCTCTCCACGCCTTCGCGAATTACGCGCTTGGCGACCGGATCGAATTTCAGTTGATCGATATACGGAACCTGCTTGATGCAGACGATAATTTTCATAGCTCGATTTCCCTTCCGATTCCCCGCTCGCGCGCGTGTTCGTACACCCACGCGCCCACTGCCACATCTTCCAATGCGATGCCAATCGACTTGAAAAGGGTGACGTCATTAACATCAGTGCGCCCCGCTAATCTCCCGCTCACCAAATCGGCTAATTCTCGCACGCGTTCCCACGAAAACACGCCGCGCTCGATTGGCAAGATCAAATCACCGGCTTCGATCCGGGCTTGCTCAACCGAGTCCGCACAGACAAACGCGCTGCGGTTCAGCGCCGCGTCGTCCACCTCGCGCGCGTCCGCGCGGTTCGAGCCAACGACGTTGAGGTGCGCGCCCAGCGTGAGCCATTCGCCGCGCAGCACCGGCTCGCGCGAATTCGTCGCGGTGATGACGATGTCTGCTTCGCGCACTGCCTCTTGCGCCGAATCGACGCCGCGCACATCGACGTTCAGCCGCGCGCTCATTTCTTTCGCGAATCTTTTGCGATGTTCCGCGTCACGGCTGTAACAGCGCGCAATCCGAATTTGCCTGACCGCGCAGACCGCTTCCAACTGGCTCTCGGCTTGCCAGCCCGCGCCGATGATGCCCACGTTCGTCGCGTCCGCGCGCGCGAGGAATTTCGTAGCGACACCGCTTGCTGCGCCGGTGCGCTGCTGCCCCAGCCGGTCCGCCTGCATGATCGCCAGTACGTCGCCGTTGTTCGCATCGAGCAGATGAAACCAAAAGCGCGTGCGCGGGCGAAACGACGAGTAATATTTGAAGCCGAGATAACCGCGCGAGGGCAAACCTGCCGGCATCAAATTCAAGATTCCGTTCGGCACGCGTACGCGCTGCCGCGGGCGATTCGTCGCGCGCGCCTCGCCCAACTCGCGCAGCGCGCCTTCGACCAGGCGAAGCGCGTCCGGCATCGTCAGTAAATTTTCAACGTCGGATTCGGTGAGGAAAAGAGTCATAGGCGAATTGGAGGTTGGATATTGGAAATTGGAGATTAGAGATTGGACGTTGGATGTTCGAGGGTGGAGACGCGGGCATCAACGCGAGTCTCCCCGCGCGCGACCTGTACGCGCGCATCGTCTTGCGCCGCTTCTCGCCTTAGGTAACCCAGCGCGCGCGGCGCGTCGTTGGCAATCGACCAGACCGCGCTGGTAATCCAGCCCACTTCGCGGTCGTCAAGCAAGACGAGATCGCCGCGGTCCGGCACGACGCTGCCCTCCATTTCGTACTGCACGAGCAGCCGATTGACGTGTCCGCGGTTCTTGATCCGCGCGATCACTTCCTGCCCCGTGTAGCAGCCCTTGTTCTCCGCAAGGTAACGCTCCAGCCGCGCTTCCGGCGCAAGTATCGTCTCGTCGAAATCATCCCCGTACCAGGCGATGCCCGCTTCGACGCGCGCGACGTTCAGCGCGTCCCAGCCGATAGGGCGGACTCTTTGCGCGGTCAGAATTTCCCAGAGGATGTCCAGATGCCGCTGCTCCACCACCAAGTCGTACCCGCTGTGCTCTGTCCGCAGGTGATTGACGATCAGCAGATCGCTGTCAAAGAATTTCACCGCAGAAACACCGAACGCGTGCGGCGGACAAGACGCACCGAGAGCGCGCGCGAGCGAATCTGCCGCGAGTTCGCCCTGCACCGAAAGAATCGTCCACGTGTCGCTCGCATCCGTGAGCGTCACCTGTTCGCGAAAAATCGCGCGGCGCAAACTCACGGCGAGTTTTTCTTTGGCGCGGTGGCTGGTGTAGAGCAACAGCGCGTCCGGCAATCGCAACACGACCAGATCGGCGACGACGTGACCGGTCGCATTGAGCAGCAGCGCGCCCGCGCCGTCTCCATCTTTCAACGCCTGCACATTCGCGGTCACCAGCTTATGCAACCAGTCGACACGGTCGCGTCCTTCCACGCGCAGCACGCCGAAATGCGCGAGGTCGATCACGCCCGCGCCAAAGTAGAACGCGTCGTATTCGCCGGGCGCATCGCCATAATCGCGGACCAGCGTGAATCCATCGCGCTCGAAAAATCGCGCGCCCAGTTGTCGCTGTTTATCGATCAGAGCCATTCGCAATTCTCGATTATAAATCGATTCAGCCGCGCAGGACGCTAGAAATTCATAAATCCTGTGCGACGGAATCACATCGGACAAACGGCGTCCGCTTCGATCTCGATCAGCATCGCGGGGTCGATGAGCGACTTGACCTCGACCATCGTCGTCGCCGGCGGGTTCGCGCCGAAGAATTCCTGATGCGCCTTGCCGTATTCCTGCCAGCGCGAAATATCGGTGACGAACATCCGCGTTCGCACGACCCACGCGCGGTCCGCGCCCAACTCGCGCAGTGCGCGCTCGATGATTTCGAGGCAGCGGCGCGCTTGGGCGTACGCGTCGCCCGGCGCGAACGCATTGCCCTTTTCGTCCACGGCAGCGGTGCCGGTGACGTAGACGTGATCGCCGGCGCGGATCGCGCGGCAATAACCAACTTGCGATTCCCACGGTGCGCCGGAAAACGCGCGCTGGAATGGCATAGACTCCTCCCCCGACGAAAGAGAAAACACCCGAACTCCTTCGGGTGTCCCGGACGCAGTACCCCTGGCGAGACTCGAACTCGCGCGCACGGCTCCGGAGGCCGCTGCTCTAATCCACTGAGCTACAGGGGCGTTACGTTGCCTAGTTTAGCACACTCGCTTTTTTTTGGCAAACAGCGGTCGCTGAACAGTGGAACAGCAAGGCAGTATTCACTATTCAGTGGTCAGTGTTCAGTCTGCGGAGGTAATCGAGGTGCGCCGTGCACGCGCAGTCGCTTGCGCCGAAACGCGGCGCGACGACTTGCGCGTTTGGCAGCGCGAGCGCGGTGCGCGCCCACTTGCATTCCAACCGTGCCGTGCCTTCGCGCGTCCACACGTCCAGGACGCGCGCGTGCTCAAGCAAATAGTCGATGTGCCAGAAGCGCTTCTTGTCGTGCCGCCTCAAGTGCCGCGCGACGCGCGCGCTCAGCCCGTTCAGCGCGCTGCCGATGTAGAGATAGTAGCCGCGCGGGAATTTGAACGCGCCCAGCGCGCCGACGCGAATTGTCTGCGCGCGCGGCAGGAAGATCACAAGCGCGTAGGTGCCGCGATTGGAGGAGTTCCTTTGCTTGCGCGCGTTCTTCATTCTCATTTACTACGCAGAAAAAGGCGCAGATCACTCCATCTCCGGTGCCGCCGCGAGCGATTGCAGTGCGCTGAATGCGCCATCGAGCACCTGCGGATCTTTTTCTTCACGCAGCAACCGCTCAAGCCGTGCAAAGACGTGTGGCTGTCGATGTTCCGCCTTGAGTTTTCCCAGTGCGAGCGCGGCTTGTTTCCGCACCTCGGTTCCATTGGGCACAATCACTAGGGGATGAGCACCGTAGTCAAGCGCGGGCAGAATAGTTTCAATGGCTTCTTTGCAATAACGAGAATCATTCAGCAAAAGTTCCGCGGCTGCAATGCGCGCAGGGTAAGAATCCAAACCACGATGGTCATCCATTGCGGCAACGAGTTGCGGCAGTGCATCCAGCACGCACTCTGTACCACCCAAGGAGAGTATTTCAGCCGCACTTTGCCTCATTCGCCAGTCCTCCGAAGAGAAGAGGGCGATAATCTCCGCCCGCGCTGCTTGGCTCTCTTTTACCAGTACTCCGAAATTGCGAACGACGATGACTCTAGTCGATTCTTCACGCCGTCGAACATAGCCGCGGAGCATTTCCTCGTTATCATCACTGCCTAATGACACGGTGAGTTTCTGGCGCAATTCAATTGATGATGGGATGAGCGGCGCCAGCGCACCAATGGCGGCACGGCGCACGTACCAATTCTCATCCGCGAGCTTGGCGACGACGGTCGCCCGCACCTCCGCGTCGCTCGCCACCAGCGACGCCAGCGCACCAATGGCGGCACGGCGCACGTACCAATTCTCATCCGCGAGTTGGGCGACGAC
>DAIDTM010000595.1 GCA_027457205.1 Anaerolineae bacterium
GGCGCGGCGAGCGCGGCGCGCTCGCCGAACGATTGCATCGCCGACCTGTGCGCGTTCTTGAGAACGCGCTTGCCAGAATATATGCTGCCATCGGCGTTTGTCTTGCTCGATCAATTTCCGATCACGCCAAACGGCAAGGTCGACCGCCGCGCGTTACCCGCGCCCAGCGCGTCCGATTCGATGGATGAATTCGTCGCGCCGTGCACGCCCACCGAGGAAATCTTGGCTGGCATCTGGGCGCACGTCCTCGGCGTCAGCCGGGTGGGCGTACACGATAATTTTTTCGAGCTGGGCGGACATTCTCTGCTCGCGACACAACTCGTCTCGCGCGTGCGCGATGTCTTCCAAGTGGAATTGCCGCTGCGCGCATTGTTCGAATCGCCAACGGTCGCACGGTTCAGCGAAAGCGTCGAGGCGGCGCGGCACGCGGCGCAAGGTTTGACCCTGCCGCCGATCCGTCCCGCGCCGCGCGATGGCGAACTACCGCTCTCGTTCGCCCAGCAGCGGTTGTGGTTCCTCGATCAGTTGGAGCCGAACAGCGCGCTGTACAACATCCCCAGCGCGGTGCGTCTCATCGGGACGCTTGACGCAGCGGCGCTGGAACGCGCGATGAACGAAATCGTGCGCCGCCACGAATCGCTGCGAACCACGTTCGCAACCAAAGAGGGACGAGCAGTCCAAGTCATTGCGCCCGAAACGACGCTGACGCTGCCGGTAAGCGACCTGAGCGATCTGTCCGAAACTGAGCGGCAAGCCGCCGCGCGGCGGCTCGCGACCGAAGCAGCACAGCGCCCGTTTGACCTGGCGCGAGGTCCGCTCCTCCGCGCCCACTTGCTGCGCCTGGGTGAGCAAGATCACGTCGTTCTGTGGACGATGCACCACATTGTGTCGGACGGTTGGTCGATGGGCGTGCTGATCCGCGAAGCGGCAGAACTTTACGCGACATTCGCGGCAGGCAAGACGCCGTCGTTGCCTGAGCTGCCGATCCAGTACGCCGATTTTGCTGCGTGGCAGCGCGAATGGCTGCGCGGCGACGCGCTGGAGCAGCAACTGGCGTACTGGAAGCAACAACTGAGCGGCAGTCCGCCGCTGCTTGAATTGCCCACTGACCGTCCGCGTCCGGCGGTGCAGACCTCCGCTGGCGCGCATCAAGCGTTTACCTTGCCCACGGACTGGTCGCAGACATTCAAGATGTTATGCCAGCGCGAAGGCGTGACGCTATTTATGGCATTGCTCGCCGCGTTCCAAGCGTGGCTGTCCCGCTATTCGCGGCAGAAGGATATCTGCGTCGGCACGCCGATCGCGAATCGCCAGCGCGCCGAGATCGAGGGCTTGATCGGATTCTTTGTCAATACACTGGTGGTGCGCGCCGACTTGTCCGGCGATCCGAGTTTCCGCGAATTGCTCCAGCGCGTGCGTGAGACGACGCTCGACGCGTACGCGCATCAGGACGTACCGTTCGAGATGCTGGTGGACGCGCTGCAGCCCAAGCGTGACATGAGCCACACGCCATTGTTCCAGGTGATGTTCGTCCTCCAGAATGCCCAGGGCGATCTACCTCAGATGCCCGACCTGACGATGAGTCCACTTGAAATCGAAAGCGGACTATCGATGTTCGACCTGACGCTCACGATGACCGACAGCGCGGATGGCTTGAGCGGCGTGTTCGAGTACAACACCGATCTGTTCGACGCGGCAACCATCACGCGCATGATCGAGCATTTCCGAACGTTGTTGCAGGGCATCGCCGCGGATCCCGATCAGCGCGTCTCGGCGCTGCCGTTGTTGACCGAGACAGAGCAGCGCCAACTCTTGGTCGAGTGGAACGACACGAAAGCGGACTATCCGCGCGCATCGTGCGTCCATCAACTTTTTGAAACGCAAGTCGCGCGGACGCCCAACGCCGTGGCGGTCGTGCTGCCGGCAACGGACGCGCGCGGCGCGGAACGGCAGACCTATCGAGAACTGAACGGGCGCGCGAACCAGCTCGCGCATTATTTGCAGAAACTCGGCGTCCAGCCCGAGACGCGCGTCGGCATTTGCGTCGAACGCTCAAACGACATGGTCGTCGGTTTGCTCGGGATTCTCAAAAGCGGCGGCGCGTACGTTCCACTCGACCCAGCGTATCCGCGCGAGCGGCTTGCTTTCATACTGGAAGATTCGCAGGCAAGCGTTTTGGTCACACAAAGCCACTTGATCGAATCCCTCCGGTTCAGCGCGTTGCAAAAAGTTTGTCTCGATACCGACGGAGAAATGATTTCGCGCGAGAACGACACGAATCCAACCAGCGAGGCAACGTCGGAGAATCTGGCGTACGTGATCTACACGTCCGGCTCGCCCGGTCAGCCCAAAGGCGTGATGGTGCAGCATCGCAGCGTGGTCAATCATAACGTCGCCGCCGCGAGCGCGTTTCATCTGCAACCGAGCGACCGCGTGCTGCAGTTTGCGACGATCAACTTCGATGCCGCTGTCGAAGAAATGTTCCCGGCGTGGATGACCGGCGCGACGGTCGTGCTGCGCCCGGCGGGCACGATCCCGAGCGGCTCGGAGTTGATGCGTCTGGTCGAAGCCGAGCAAATCACCGTGCTGGATTTGCCGACCGCGTACTGGCACGCGTGCGTGTACGGACTGTCGCTTTCGCAAACGAAAATCCCCCAGTGCCTGCGCCTGTTAGTACTCGGCGGCGAGAAAGCATTGGCAGAGCGAATGGAGTTGTGGCGGAAATTGAGCGGCGAGAAAATCGCATGGCTGAACACGTACGGTCCCACGGAGGGTACCATCATCGCAACATTGTACGATCCAACGCGCGACGCGCGCCCATTGGACGGACACGAACTGCCGATCGGACGACCGATCGCGAATACACAGATTTACTTGCTCGACGAATTGCTACATCCCGTACCCATCGGCGTTCCCGGCGAGTTGTACATCGGCGGCGCGGGCGTGGCGCGTGGGTATCTGAATCGTCCTGACCTGACCGCGGAACGCTTTGTCCACAATCCATTCAGCGGCGACGCCGACGCGCGTCTCTACAAGACCGGCGATCTGGCGCGCTATTTGCCAGACGGCAATATCGAGTTCATTGGTCGCACGGACGATCAAGTGAAGATTCGCGGCTTTCGCGTCGAAACCGGAGAAATCGAAGCGGCGTTGGCTCAACATCCGCAGGTACAGCAA
>DAIDTM010000596.1 GCA_027457205.1 Anaerolineae bacterium
GAACAGCGTCTCTTCTTCTTGTGCGGTATGTCCAGTAAATCCTTGCCCGCCGCCGACGTACATCAAATCGCGTTCTTTGGGAGCCAGGATTGGATCGTCCCAATCGACGATGTAGAGCGCGTCGTCGCCATCGATGAGAATGTTGCCCGCGTGAATATCGGAATGACACAACACAAATTCCGATGCGCGAACCTGGAGCGCCCGAGCAAGCCGTTCAGTACGCTCGACGAGATCGAGAATTTCATTACGTTTGATTTTCAGAAACGTCGATGTTTCTACGGCAACTGGGTCATCGGATGCGTCATCGTGACGCGCAAGGAAGGTCTTGACGCTTTCGCGCCACTGCGGCGTGTATGTCTCCCGCTGAATTTGATTCACCATGGCTGGCGGCAGAATCATCGTGTGAATGCGTTTGAGCGCTTTGCCCAAATCAATCCAGTGGTGCTCCGACAAATCAACCGCATAACCATCGCGACCGTCGACAAACGGATAAAGCAGCAACTTGTCGGCACCCAGGTTTGCCCAGAGTTGCCCGTGCGTCGTCGCCAATGGCGCGATGATTTGCGCGGTGCCCTGGTCGCTAAGAAACTTGGGCAACGCTACTGTAATTTCATCAAAGACTCCGCTTCTCAGTTTTACAAAGTACGGTGTTTCGTCCTCTGCGACGGCGCGATAGACAGCGGTATTCAGGTCAGCGCCGATCGGCAGAAAAGCGATTTGAGTGACGCGCAGTCCATATTCTTCCCGCAAACACGTGATGACCTTTTCGTCTTGAAGGTTAGGTTTTTCAAGCATGGGTTTTGCCGTAGCGTTTCACAAAATAATCTGTTCTGATGACCGGATTCATTTTGCCTCGATTCGCGCGTCAGTCGTCAGCGCGTCCAGCAGCGCGCGCGTCTCGCGCTTGCCGCCATAGCCGTTTTCGCCGCCCGGTCCCACGCATGACGGACAGCCGTCCTCGCATTCGCACGCGGCGACGAGTTCGTGCGCGCGCGTCAGCAACTCGTCGTGCAGTTCAAACAGCCGCTCGCTAAAGCCGATGCCCGCCGGCACGCTGTCGTAGATCACCACAGTCGGCTTGCCGTCTGCCAGCGGCGATTGCGGATCGGAATGCACGCCGATGTCGCGCGTGTCGCACATCAGAAAGAACGGCGCGAGATGCCCGAGCGCGTGCGCGAGTCCGGCAAGTCCGCTTCGCAGCGCTACCGCTTGCTCCGCGCGGCGGTGGCAGTTTGGGCAGAGCGTGGTGAGATTGTCGAGTTGGTTTGCCTGATCGCGTGACGCGAACGCGCGGAATGGAATCTTGTGGTGGACATGGTGCGCACGCCCATCTTCCGCCGCGCCGCAATTCTGGCAGCGATAGCCGTCGCGCGCGCGAACGTGGTCGCGGATCGTTTGCCAATTCGCGCCGTAGTCGTTCTGGTCATTCGTCCACAAACCCCGCACGCGCAGATGCTCGACCGTCGCGTCGGTCAGCGCGAGCCAATAGCCGGTCGTGTGCAACTCGGTCGGCGGCAGCGACACCTCGCCCATGCCGAGATTCTCGTGCGTGAACCACTTGACCTTTTTGTAGCCGACCACCTGGGTCGTTACCGCGATTTCGCCGTGCGCTTTGGTCGCTCCTCTCGCTTCCGCGACGCGAAGCGTGTCGAGCAGTTGCACCTGCGTTTCTTTGCGCGGCTCGGTATAATAGTCGGCATCCGTCGCGCGCAGCCGCGCGAGGTGATGTTCCAGATCGAGTTCATCGACGATGAACGATTGTCCTTCATGCAAGTAGATCGCGTTTGGATGCACCATCCAGTACGCGCTCGCCAAATCCACCTCGCCGATGATTCGAGCTGTCATTGCGAGGCGCTGATTTTGCGCCGAAGCAATCTCCGAATTATCTTTCGGAGATTGCTTCGCGCCTCCGGCGCTCGCAATGACACTGCCGTCCTCAATCTGCAATGCCACGGTATCCGCCGACGCGCTGCGGAGCGAGACGGCATCGGCGGGATATTGGTCCGACATCCAGAAAAACTTGTCGCCCGATTGATGCAGCACGCCGTTCTCTTGCAGGAATCGTAGAAACTCGGCGACACGCGCGCCATCGACGCGCCCAAAGTTTTCACCAACTCGAAACGGTAATTCGAACGCGGCGCAGCGCAAGTGCTGCAACAGGATCAACAGATTGTCTGCGTTGACAAGCGCCTGTTCCGGCGAGCGGTCGAAAATGTATTCAGAATGCCGCGCGAGAAATTGATCGAGCGGGTCGGCAGTCGCGACGAGCACCGCGAGCGATGCCGCGTCGCCGCGTCCAGCGCGCCCGGCTTGCTGCCGCGTCGCGGCAATCGTACCCGGATAGCCGACGAGCACCGCCGCGCCTATCCCACCGATGTCGATGCCGAGTTCGAGCGCGTTCGTCGCGACCACCGCGCGCACGCTGCCCTCGCGCAAGCCGCGCTCGATCTCGCGGCGCTGCGACGGGAGGTAGCC
>DAIDTM010000597.1 GCA_027457205.1 Anaerolineae bacterium
GTCCCATCCTTCAAGGGATACCATGGATTTCCCGCGTCGATCTGCGCGTCGATCAACCAGGAAGTGGTGCACGGTATTCCGAATAAGAAACGCGTGCTGCAAGATGGAGATATTATCTCGCTCGACGTGGGCGCGACGCTGAAAGGATTTGTCGGCGATGGCGCGATCACGCTTGGCGTGGGCAACGTCTCCGCCGCCGCCCGGCGTCTGATGGCCACGACCGAAGGCGCGCTGATGGCAGGAATCGCCCAGGCGCGCGCCGGGAATTACCTGGACGATATTTCGGGCGCGGTGCAAGACTATGCCGAGTCGCGCGGGTACTCGGTCGTGCGCGAGTACGTCGGTCACGGTGTGGGTCGCGAGATGCACGAAGAGCCGCAGATACCGAATTATCGGCAAGGCAAGCGCGGTCCGCAGCTCAAGCCCGGCATGACGCTCGCGATCGAGCCAATGTTGAACGAAGGCGTGTGGCAGACGCGCACGCTGCGCGACAAATGGACAGTGGTTACCCAAGATGGGAAACTCTCGGCGCATTTTGAGCACACGCTCGCCGTTACCGAGGGTGAGCCGGAGATTTTGACGATATTGTAGTGAGACAACAGATGTCAGACAACAGGCATAAGTTCTGTGGTCTTTCGTCGGATGTCTGAATCTGGAGGAATGGATGAAAGTGAAACCATCGGTGCGACCGCGCTGCGAGAAATGCAAAGTCGTGCGCCGGCGCGGCATCGTGCGCGTGATTTGTGAGAATCCAAAGCACAAACAGAAACAGGGGTAGGCGTTTGGAAGTTGGATGTTGGAAATGGGAAGTTGGAAATCAATCCAACTTCTAGACTCCAACTTCTGACCTCCAATTTCCAGGAGGACTTATGGCTCGTATTGCAGGCGTCGATTTACCGCGACAGAAACGGGTAGACATTGCGTTGCGCTACCTGTATGGCATCGGACCTCTCCGCGCGGTGGAAGTTCTGGAAAAGGCGCAGGTTAATCCGGCAATCCGCGTCAAGGATTTGTCCGAAGCCGAAGTTTCGCGCATCCGCACGATCATCGATCGCGATTACAAAGTGGAAGGCGATCTGCGGCGCGAGATCTCGATGAATATCAAGCGGATGCAGGAAATCGGCACATATCGCGGCTTGCGGCATCGCCGCAGTCTGCCGGTGCGCGGGCAGCGCACGCGCACCAACGCGCGCACCAAGCGCGGCGCGCGCAAGACCGTGGCGGGTCGCCGACGCTCCAAGGCGAAGAAGTAGACGATTGGAAATTGGATGTTAGAGATTGGAAGTTGGACCTTTGGATCGAGTGTGTTCCAACTTCCAACGTCAAATTTCCAACTTCTAGATTTCGGAGGATTGGTGGCTGACGAACAACAAGTTACATCAACGACGACGCCCGCCGCGGCGGGCAAGCGGGGTCCGGTGCGCCGTGGCGGCAAGAAAGAGCGCCGCGCCGTGCCGTACGGCAAAGTGTGCATCCAGGCGACGTTCAACAACACCATCATCACGTTTACCGATAACCAGGGCAACACGATCGCGTGGGGCAGCGCGGGCGGCAGCGGGTTCAAGGGCTCGCGCAAGAGCACGCCGTATGCGGCGCAGATCGCCGCGCAGAACACCGCGCGCGCCGCGATGGACGCCGGGATGCGTGAGGTGGATGTGCTGGTACAGGGACCTGGACCGGGGCGCGAATCCGCGATCCGCGCGCTGCAGCAAGCCGGCATCCGTGTCCGCTCCATCTCGGACAAGACGCCGATTCCGCACAATGGTTGTCGTCCGCCGAAGAAACGGCGAGTGTAGGAGGATTTATGGCACGATATATCGGATCGGTTTGCGCGCTGTGCCGGCGAGAAGGCGAAAAGCTCTACCTCAAGGGCGATCGCTGTATGTCGCCCAAGTGCGCGTTTGAAAAACGGAGCTATCCGCCCGGACCACACGGGCAGTCCGGCTCGTTCCGCCGCAAGGTGAGCGACTATGGGACACAGTTGCGCGAGAAACAAAAAGCGCGCCGCATCTACGGCGTCTTGGAGCGGCAGTTCCGTCGCTATTTCCAGGAAGCGACCAAGAGCACCGGCGTCACCGGCGCGACCTTGCTCCAATACCTCGAAACGCGATTGGACAACGTGGTGTATCGACTGGGCTTTGCTGCCAGCCGCAAACAGGCGCGGCAGTTGGTGTTGCACGGGCACATTCGCGTCAACGGCAAAAAGTCGACGGTACCGTCGCTCCTGGTCAAGCCCGGCGATTCGGTTACGGTGCTGGAAGCCAGCCGCACAAGCCCGTTCTTTGAAGGCATCGCCAAGGAGTTGTCGCATCACACGCTGCCCGAATGGCTCACGCTGGACGCGGCGAATTTGTCCGGCAGCGTCGTCACTCTGCCCACGCGCCAACAGATCGAGACTCCGTTGAAAGAACAATTGATTGTGGAGTACTATAGCCGGTAGAACTAGCCGTTAGGTGGTTGGGTCGTTGGGTGGTTGGGATGGGACTTGTCCTAACTATCAAACCACCAAACCACCAAACCACCTAGTTCTGCCAGGAGGGTGCACGTTGGAAGCGGTATTGCCCAAGATTGAAGCGGAAGCGACTTCAAAAAACTACGGAAAATTTGTCATCGGTCCTCTCGACAGCGGTTACGGAGTCACGCTCGGCAACGCGCTGCGGCGCGTCTTGCTGGCGTCGCTCTCCGGCGCGGCGGTGACCTCGATCAAGGTGGATGGCGTTCATCATGAGTTCACGCCGATTCCGCATGCCAAAGAGGATATGACCGGACTGATATTGAACGTCAAGCAGTTGCGGTTCAAATTATTCGACACCGATCAGTCGCTGCGCCTGCATTTGGAAGCACGCGGCAGGGGCACGGTCACCGCAGGCGACATTCAGCTGCCCGCGCAAATCGAGATCATCAATCCCGATCAGCACCTGCTGACGCTCGATTCAGACGATGCGACGCTCGATATGGACTTGACGGTGGGCCGCGGCAAGGGGTATTCGCCGGCGGAAGAACGCGGCAAACTGCCGATTGACGAAATTCCGGTCGACGCAGTGTTCAGCCCGGTCAAGAAAGCCAGTCTGCGCGTCGAGCCGGCGCGCGTGGGACAGGTGACGAACTACGACAACTTGGTGATGGAAATCTGGACCGACGGGTCGATCACGCCGCGCGAAGCGTTGACCGAGAGCGCGCGCATTTTGCTCAAGCTGTTCAACCTCGTCGCCGGGTTTGCGGCGGAGCCGGAAGTCGAAACCGCGCCCGAGTCCGAGATTCCCAGCCGCGTGTACGATACGGCGATCGAAGAGTTGGAATTGTCGGTGCGCGCGTACAATTGCCTCAAGCGCGCCGGCATCACCAAAGTCGGCGAGGTGTTGGAACGGCTGCAGAAGGGCAAAGAGGAGATTCTCGCCATCCGGAACTTTGGTCAAAAGTCTTTGGACGAATTGATGGAGCGCTTGCAGGAGAAGGGTTATCTGGAAGCGATTCAACCGGCGGCGGACGCGATGACGTCATCTGAAGAAGGCAGCGAGTCGGACGCCGAATCGCCGAGCGAAGGGGAATAGGGTTATGCGACATCAAGTGGCGGGCCGCCAGCTCGGGCGTGACAAGAGCGCGCGGAAAGCGCTGTTCCGTAGTCTGATTACCGAACTGTTCCGGCTCGAACGGATCGAAACGACCGAAGCGAAAGCCAAAGCGGTCCGCGGGGACGCGGAAAAGCTGATCACGTTAGCCAAACGCGGCGATGTGCATGCGCGCCGCCTCGCGGCGGAAACGATTCTGGACCCCAAAGTGACGAAGAAATTGTTCGAGACGCTCGGTCCGCGCTACAAGGATCGCGCGGGCGGCTATACGCGCTTGTTTAAGGTCGGTCCACGCTTCGGCGACGCCGCGCCGATCGTCATTATGGAGT
>DAIDTM010000598.1 GCA_027457205.1 Anaerolineae bacterium
GCTGATTCTCGGCGCGACCTGGTCGGCGTATCCGCACAAGTACCAAGAGTGGTTCATCCAGCGCTGCCTCGACGCGATGAACGGCAGCAATTCCACGTCGCTCGCCGAAGCGCAGAAGATCAACGAAACTGCCGAGCATCGCAACGTCGGGCTGGTGATCGAGACGCGACCGGACAATATTACCCTCGACGAAGTGCGGCGACTGCGCTGGCTCGGCGTGACCAAAGTGCAACTCGGCGCGCAGAGTCTGGACGATACGATTCTTGCCTTGAACAAACGCGGGCACGATGTCGAAACGACGCGGCGCGCCATGCGCTTGCTGCGGCTCGCCGGTTTCAAGCTGCACCTGCACTGGATGCCGAACCTGCTCGGCGCGACGCCGGCATCCGACCGCGCGGATTTTCGCCGGCTATGGGACGACCCTGCGCTCCGCCCCGACGAGCTCAAAATCTATCCGTGCGGTTTGATCGAAAGCACTGAGCTGTACGCGCACTATCAACGCGGTGAGTACCGCCCGTACACGGACGACGAGCTGATCGAATTGCTGATCGATTGTAAAACGATCATGCCGCCGTACTGCCGCATCAACCGCGTGATCCGCGACATTCCTGCCAACTATATCGCCGCCGGCAGTACCGCATCACACCTGCGCGTCGTCGTTCAGCGCGAAATGAAGCAGCGCGGTCGGCAATGCCGCTGCATTCGCTGCCGCGAGGTGCGCCGCGAAACGGTCGACGCCGACGCTCTGCAAATGGAAACGCTTACCTACGCCACTGACGCGACGACGGAACATTTTCTCAGTTACGTCACACCGCGCGGCAAGCTCGCCGGTTATTTGCGGCTGTCGCTGCCCTTGCCCACCGCACCGCGCGACGAAATCCTCGATGAGCTGCGCGGTTGCGCGGTGATCCGCGAAGTGCACGTCAACGGTCCCGCGCTGGAGATCGGCGCGATGAGTCGCGGCGAAGCGCAGCACGCCGGTCTCGGCACGCGCTTGATCGAAGAAGCGACGCGTATCGCGCGCGACGCGGGTTTCAAACGGATCGTCGTTATCTCCGCCATCGGCACGCGCGAGTACTATCGCAGACACGGTTTTGAGCTGGGCGAGTTGTATATGGCGCGCGCGTTAGATGGATAATAAACGAAATCAATGACGATTGCAAACGGAGGACTGCGATGGATTTTTCGATCGACGAAAAACTGCTCAAGACCCTAAAAGAAATCCGCGAATTCACGCGCGCTGAAGTGTATCCGCTCGAGCGCGATTTTCTGTCCAAGCCGTTTCACGAACTTTTGCCCGCGCTGAACGAGAAACGCGACAAGGTCAAAGCGATGGGCTGGTGGTCGCCATCAATTCCGAAACAGTACGGCGGCGCGGGTTTTTCATTCCTCGAATTCGCGCACATCAGCGAAGAACTGGGACGCAGCCCGCTCGGCTATTACGTCTTCAACTCGCAAGCGCCGGATGTCGGCAACATGGAACTGCTCATCGCGTTTGGTACGCCGGAGCAAAAGGAGAAATATTTGCTTCCGCTCGTGCGCGGCGACATTCGCAGCTGCTACTCAATGACCGAGCCAGATTACCCCGGCTCGAATCCGGTGTGGATGGGCACGACCGCGACCAAGGACGGCGGCGATTACGTCATCAACGGACGCAAATGGTTTACATCGTCGGCGGATGGCGCGGCGTTCACGATCTGCATGGCGCTCACCAACCCCGACGCGCCCAAAGCGCATCAGCGCGCGAGCCAGATCATCGTCCCGCCCGATACGCCGGGCTACCGGCTCGTCTGCAATACGCCGGTGATGGGACATTCGGGCGAAGACTGGGCGAGTCACGGCGAAGTTGAATTTGAAAACTGCCGCGTGCCTCAATCCAATCGATTGGGCGCGGAGGGCGAGGGCTTTGCGCTGGCGCAGGAACGGCTGGGACCGGGGCGCATCTATCACTGTATGCGCTGGATCGGCATCTGCGAACGCGCGCTGGAGCTGATGTGCGCCCGCGCCGCCGCGCGGCAGCTCGCGCCCGGCGTGCCGGTTGCGTCGCGTCAAATCATCCAGGCGATGCTCGCGGAGAGCCGCGCGGAGATCAACGCGGCGCGGCTGATGGTCTTGCAAGCCGCGTGGAAGATCGACCGCGAAGGGCAACGCAAGGCGCGCGTCGAAGTCTCGACGATCAAGTTTTTCGTCGCGGATGTGCTGCAAAAGGTGCTCGATCGCGCGATTCAAGTTCACGGCGGACTTGGTGTTACCGATTACACACCGCTCGCATTCTTCTATCGCCACGAACGCGCCGAGCGCATCTACGATGGCGCGGACGAAGTCCACAAGACGGTGGTGGCGCGGCAACTGCTGAAAGAGTACGGCGTGAAAGTGGAATTGGTCGGAGGGTAGCAAAACTAGTCCGCGAATTACGCGAATTGCACGAAAAAGGAATTAGTGAAAATTCGTGTAATTCGCGGACGGAATTTGCTTTTGATATGAATTCCAACCTGCTTGACCAACCGCGCGAGGTTCGGCGCGGCGAAGAATTACCAATCGAAAAACTCGCCGCGTATTTGCACGCGCAATTGCCGCAGTATGTCGGCGCGCTGTCGGTGAAACAATTTCCCAGCGGTCACTCGAACTTGACGTTCTTTCTCCAACTCGGCGAGCAAGAATTCGTTTTGCGTCGCCCGCCCTTCGGCGACAAGATCAAAACCGCTCACGACATGGCGCGCGAATTCAAAATTCTTTCCCACCTGCATCCGGTCTACAGCAAGGTGCCGCGCCCGCTGCTCTACTGCGACGATGAATCAATTATCGGCGCGCCCTTTTACGTGATGGAGCGCGTACGCGGCATCATTCTGCGCGCCAAGCCGCCGCAAGGACTCGCACTCACGCCAGAAATGATGCGCTCTTTCTCGTTGGCGTTCGTCGACAACCTCGCGGCAATTCACACGGTCGATTATATCGCCGCGGGGTTGGGCGACCTGGGCAAGCCACAGGGCTATGCCGCGCGGCAAGTGCGCGGCTGGACGGAGCGCTACGTCAACGCGAAGACCGACGACATTCCGGACATCGAGCGTACTGCTGCGTGGCTCGCCGAGCACCTGCCACCAGAGTCCGGCGCGGTGTTGATTCACAACGATTACAAGTACGATAACCTCGTGCTCGACCCAAATGACTTGTCGATCCGCGCGGTACTGGATTGGGAAATGGCAACGATCGGCGATCCGCTAATGGATTTAGGGACATCGCTGGGATACTGGGTGGAGCAAAACGATCCGGAGGAATTGCGCGCGCTCGCGTTCGGACTGACAATGCTGCCGGGGAATCTATCGCGCGACGAAATCGTTCAGCGGTACGCGCAGACCAGCAGGCGCGACGTTTCGCGCATCCAGTTCTACTATGTCTACGCGCTGTTCAAAATCGCGGTGATCGTCCAGCAAATCTACAATCGCTACAAACAAGGTTACTCGCACGATCCGCGATTTGCGAATATGATCGACGCGGTACGCGTGCTTGGCACGACCGCCGCGCGCGAGCTCGAAAAATAATTGGACGCGGATCGCCGCGGACAAACGCGGATTTTTTGTGTTTCTCCGCGTACATCCGCGTTTGTCCGCCTCCGATTCACCTCGTCAGAATTAAATGGCTATCGCCAAACTCGTGCCACAAGTACCGCTCGCGCAGCGCTTCGGCGTAGGCAAGCCGGAGGTGCTCACGCCCCGCGAGCGACTGAAGCATCGCCAGATGCGTGGCGCGCGGTTCGTGCAGTCCCGTCAGCAACGCGTCGACCGCGCGAATGCCGCGCTGCGGCGTGACCACCAGATTCGTCCAACCCTCGTTCGACCACGTTGTACCTTCCGCATCGGTAACTGATTCCAGCGCGCGTACGACCGTCGTCCCCACCGCAACCACGCGCTTGCCTGCCCCGCGCGCGACGTTCACCGCGTTGGCGGTCTCCAGCGGCACGCGATAAAACTCCTCGTACGGCGGCTCGGTCTTTTCCAAACTCGCAACGCCGGTGTGCAAAAGCAACGGCACGATCAGAATGCCGCGCGCGACGAGCCGCGTGATCAACTCCGGCGTGAACGGTCGCCCCGCCGATGGCATCTCCGCGCTGCCGACCTCCGTCGCGTACACGGTTTGGTAGTAATCGATGGACCAATTCTGCTTGATGTAACTGTACCGAATCGGAAAGCCGAACCGCGTAAGATACTGGTCAAGCGGCAGTGGCAAACGCAATGTGGAATCCCACAAACGCGTTTGACTTGGCGCGCGCGTTTCAAAATTTCCGCGGTGCGGCGCGCGGAGTGTCGCCAACGCACCATCAGGCAATCGAATGGTTTCACCCGGCAAAGCATCGTAAAACGGTTTTGTCGTCGCGCGGTTCGGCAAACGCAGTTCAATCACCCAGAGATCGTTGGGGAGGTGCGTCGACAAATGCAATTCGAGCGGAGTTCCATCCGCACGCGTCGCGTGGATCGCCGCCGGCATCGTCCCGCTCGTGTTGATGACCAACACGTCGCCCGCGTCAAGGAACTGGCCGATCTCCCGAAAGCGCGCGTGAACGATGCGATTGTCCAGAACGTACGAGACCATCAAGCGGACGCCATCCCGCGTGATGCCGCGCGTTTCTGGCGGCGCGCTCGCTTCCAGTTCCGGCGGCAGCGCAAAATCA
>DAIDTM010000599.1 GCA_027457205.1 Anaerolineae bacterium
GAAGACGCCCAACGCGGTCGGCGGCGCAGAATCGCCGGCGCCGCCAGCCGCCGGCGTGCGCGCAAAAATGTACGGCGCGCCGGTCTCGGCGATCACGTCCATATCGGCAGAGCAGGTTCCGACATCGGGTCCGGTGTAGAATAGTCCGCCGAGTTGATGAATCAACGAGCCGTAGCGTCGCAGCAGGGCAGGGCGGTCTTGCGGATCGAAATCAGAGGGAAGCGCAATCACAGCTTTGCCGCCACCCATTGGAAAATCGGTGGCGGCATACTTGAACGTCATGCTGGCAGCCAGTCTGAACGCGTCCTGAAGCGCGGCTGGCGCGTCGGGATAGCTTTTCATTCGAGTGCCGCCGGTTGCGGGACCGAGGCGCGTCGAATGAATCGCAATGAAAATCCACGCGCCGGTGGACCGATCATAACGCGCGATGGCAGTCTCGCCGTCCCACTCTCTGATCAAAGATTCGACCGTGTCGTTTTCACCGGCTTTCATTTCTGCCGCTTTACAAACCGCTCGATCCGCGTCAGCGCTTCCTCGATGTTCGCCATACTCGCCGCGTAGCACGTGCGCGCAAACCCCTCGCCGCACGGGCCGAGCGCGGTGACCGGAACGATCGCGACGTGCTCTTCTTTCAGCAGGCGTTCGCAGAATTCTTCCGACGAAAACCCCGCGCGGCGAATGTCCGGGAAGGCGTAGAACGCGCCGCGCGGTTCGAACGTCGGCAAGCCAATCTGATTGAACCCGGCGACGATTACCTGTCGCCGCTGATCGTACGAACGAATCATCTCCTGCACGTCCGCTTCTGCGTGCAGCAATCCTTCCAGCGCGGCGACCTGTCCCATCGTTGGCGCGGACATGATGATGTACTGATGTACCTTGCGGATCGCCGCCGAAATCTCCGGATTCGCCGCGACGTAGCCCACGCGCCAGCCGGTCATCGCGTAATCTTTTGAAAAGCCGCCGAGCAGAATCGTGCGCTCGCGCATTCCTGGCAGCGCGGCGAAGCACACGTGCTCGACGCCGTAGACCAAGCGGTCGTAAATCTCGTCCGAAAAGACGAGCAGGTTGTGTTTTTCTGCGATGCGCGCCACCTCGAGCAATTTTTCGCGCGTCATCACCGCACCGGTCGGATTGTTCGGATAGCCGATCAGGATGCCTTTGGTGCGCGGCGTGATCGCGCGCTCGATGGATTCGCCGGTGACCTGAAAGTTTTCCTTGACGCGCGTCTCGACGACGACGGGCGTGCCGCCCGCAAAAACCACGCTCGGCTTGTACGCGACGAACGACGGTTCGGGCACGATGACCTCGTCGCCTGGATCGATGGTCGCCAGCATCGCGCAGTGCAGCGCTTCGGAAACGCCGACGGTGACGAGCAATTCCTTTTCGGCATCGTAGCGAACGTTGTACCGTTTTGCGAGGTGATCCGCGAGCGCGTTCCGCAGTTCGACAGTACCGGAGTTGGAGGTGTACTTGGTCTCGCCGCGCTGGATCGACGCAATGCCGGCTTTTCGGATCGAGTCGGGCGTGACGAAATCTGGTTCACCGATGCTGAGCGAGATGACGTCCTGCATCGTCGCGGCGATGTCGAAAAAGCGGCGGATGCCAGACGGCGGTACGGCTTGTACGCGTTGTGAGATGGTCATCGTCGATCCTCCTGGTTAGTGTCCGTTGGCGCCGCCGACCGAATCGATCTCCGACGAATCGCCAACGTTCAACCGTTGGAATGTGCCGCGCACCAGCGCGTCCTTGCCGATCAGCGAACCTTCCAGCACCCGGTTCTCGATGTGCGCGCCTTCGCTGATGATGCTGTCGCGCACGATGGAATTCTCGACCGTCGCGTCTTCAGAGATCGAAACGTTCGGTCCGATGATCGAGTTGACGATGCGCGCGTTGTCGCTGATGTACACCGGCGACAGTATCACCGAACCGGGAAGATCGCGCGCGTGACTGCCTTGTTTGGTTAGCAGATATCGATTCGTCTGCAGAATCGCGGGCACCGTGCCGCAGTCCTCCCACACCGGGATCGTCTCCGCTTCCAGTTGCGCGCCGTCTTCGATCATCAATTGCATCGCGTCCGCCAAAAAGTACTCGCCCTTGGTCTGGATATTGCGTTCGATCAGCGCGTCGAGCGCGTTCAGCAGCCGCCGCCAATTTCGGAAATAGTAGACACCAACGACGGCAAGACGTGAGACCGGCGTTGCTGGTTTTTCGACGAATTTGGTGACGAAGCCGTCTTTCAAGAGCGCAACCCCGAACCGGCGCGGATCGGGAACTTCTTTGGTGTAAATCAGTCCGTCGCCTTGCACGCGCGCGAGCCGCTCGAAATCGGTTTCCCAGATCGTGTCGCCAAAAATGATCAAGACCTCTTGGTCGATAAAATCTTTTGCCAGCCGAATCGCATGCGCTTGTCCCTTCATTTCGTTCTGTTCGACGTAACGCGCGCGCATCTGTGGATAATGCTCGACGACGTACTTTTCGATCTGTTCGCCCAGATAACCGACGATAAATATGGTTTCATCGATCTGGAGACCGTCGAGACTGTCCAGGATGTGCCCGCGCACGGGTTTGCCGGCGACCGGAACGAGGGGCTTGGGTTTGGAGTACGTGTGTGGGCGCAAGCGTGTGCCGAGCCCTGCGAGTAAAATGACCGCTTTCATGGATTTCCCTTTCCGGCGACGACGATGACGAATTCGCCTTTGAATGGATTTTTTTGGAAATGGTCGACGACTTGCGCCGCGCTGCCGCGCACGACCTGCTCAGTGGGCATGGTCAAATCGCACGCGACGACGAGGCGACGTTGCGCGCCGAGCACCCCGTGTAAATCGTCGAGCAGCGCGCCGAGTCGATACGGCGCATCGAGCGCAACCCAGGTCGCGCGTTCTTCTTTGAGGCGCGCGAGCGCGGCGCGGCGCGGCTCTTTCTTTGCCGGCAGCAGCCCGACGAAACGAAAGCGCTCCATCGGCAGTCCGCTGACGACGAGCGCGGCAAGCAAACTCGACGCGCCGGGCGCGGCAGTGACCGGAATGTTTTCGGCGATGGCTCGCGCGACCAGCCGCGCCCCTGGATCCGCGAGCAGCGGCGTACCATGATCGGAAATCAGCGCGAGCGTTTCGCCGCGCCGCAAACGCGCCATCAAGTCAGGGATCCGTTCGCGTTCGGTGTGCTCGTTCAGGTCGACGATTTCGCTTTCGATTTGAAAAGCGCGCAATAGTCGCGCACCCTCGCGCGGCTCTTCGCAGATGACGGCGTTCGCCTCGCGCAGGACGCGCAGCGCGCGCAGCGTAATGTCATCCGGATTGCCAATGGGAGTGGAGACGATGGTGAGCATACTGTTGAATTCTACCTTCTCTCCCCCACAATGTCAAAACAATCCAACGTCCTAACCACCTAACCACCCAACCACCTAATCACCCAATACCCCATCACCGCGATTCCACTCCCCACGACGCTCGCTAGAAAATTCACCCAGTCGTTGTCCAGCCAGCGCCAGCCGCGAACCAGTCGCGTCGCGCGTCCGCAGCGATGCCGCGCGGATTCGGTCTCCTTCTGATCGAAATCGCAAAAGTAGATCGCCTGTACCGTCGCGCCCAGCAGCGAATCGAACAGCGAGCCGAAAAAGCCGGCGGCAGCGACGACCAGCGGGAAGAGAAACCCAGCGCGCGAACGCGGCGCCATTGCATCGGGCGTGACGAGGATGAGGAGAAACGCCAGCGCGCCGATCAACAGCGCGCCGCACAGCGCGACGATTGTGCCGAACGGCGTGACGCCGCCGCTCGTGCCGACGGCGACGACTTGCCCGGTGGTGATGAGTCGCGGCGGGCGGCGGCTCAGCACGCCCAACTCCGTCGCCCAGGTGTCCGCGTTCACCGTTGCCATCGCGCCGGCAAACGCGAAAAAGACCGCGGGATGCGGATAGAATCCAAACGCGAGCGCTATCAGCGCGCCCCAGCCGCCGTTCGCCAGTACCTGTCCCAGATCGCGGCGGTGCCCTTTCTGGAATTTTTCAGCCAGCGGTTCTTTGACGCGCTCTTGATAATGCGAGAGCGCGGACGAGGTGACAAAAAACGTGACGAGCAGCAATCCCCAAATCCAGCCGCCCATCGCGAAAATCAACGTGCCAACCATCATCGCGCCGATCGCGCCGCTCGGCGTCAGCGAGCCGCGCCAGAGCGCGAGCGCGGCGATGATCGCGCTGAGGACCAGTCCGAGGAGAAGATTCTGGAGGATCAAACGCGAGTCCTAAACTAGACCACCGATAATGTTTGTCACGGCGAGCCACATCAGCATCTGGACCAGCAATGCGCCGGCGGCAAGCAGCAGCGTTGCTGCGCGCTGTTGGCGGTGCGCCAGCGCGCCTAGGATGGCGTTTAGAGAAAACACGATCAACCCGATGATCGGCAAACCGAAAATGCTGGTCTTGGCTTCGATGCGATCGGGCAGCCCCGACACGTCGAAATGCAGCGGCAACAAGCCGGGCAGCGCGTCGAAACGAATCGCGAGGTAGGCAAAGAGCGCAAGGTTGGCAGCCAACGCGAGACCGAGAAGGATTTGCAGCGCGCGGTCGTGAGCAAGCAAAGACAGCAGACTGGGCGGCTG
>DAIDTM010000600.1 GCA_027457205.1 Anaerolineae bacterium
CCATCAGCAGATACTTCATCACGTTACCGAACGCGCGTCGTCCTTCGATGATGCCATTGTGCAGCACGCGCAAGCCGCGTTCGAGCAAGATGATGTCCGCCGCGTCCTTCGCCACATCCACCGCGGTGGAAACCGAGATGCCCACGTCCGCGGTGTGCAGCGACGGCGCGTCGTTGATGCCGTCGCCGATGTAACCGACGACGTGTCCGCGATTCTTGAGCGCGATGATGATGCGGTTCTTCTGCGCCGGCGACACGCGCGCAAATACCGCCGTCGCTTCCGCCGCGTGCGCGAGCGCGCCATCGCTCATTCGCTCCAGTTCGTCCCCCAGAACGATTCGGCTGGCGTCCAGCCCAACCTGCGCGCAAACGTGCTTGGCGACCAGTTCGTTATCGCCGGTCAGAATCTTGACCGTCACGCCGTCGCGTTTCAAATCTTGCAGCGCATCGATAGCATCGGGCAGCGGCGGATCGATGAACGCGACGTACCCCAGCAGCGTTAGTTCCTTTTCGTCGGCAACGCGGTAGGCGTCTTGCTGCGGCACATCGCGCGTCGCGACGGCAAGGACGCGATAGCCCTGCGCGCTCAACTGCTGGTAGGTCGTCACACATTTCGCGCGCGCGTCCGCATCCATCGATTGCGGCGCGCTGTCGATTTCATAGCGAACGCACAGCGGCAAAATGCTTTCCGGCGCGCCTTTCACGATGAGTACGCGCTCGCTATCCTTGCCCACAACAATCGAAATGCGGCGGCGCTCAAAATCTAACGGAATCTCGTCGAGCTTGCTGTACGCCTTGACGTCGGGATGATCGTGCATCAGAATGGCAGTGTCGAGCGGATTGACATTGCCACGGCGCAAAACGGCGACATCGGTTGGGTCTTTCACGCCAGTCTCGTGATAGCTGTTGAGGTAAGCGAACAGGAAAACGCGTGTGGACGATTTGCCTAGCGGATCGACGTGCTGATCGAGCGCCATATCGCCGCTGGTCAGCGTGCCGGTCTTGTCGCTGCACAACGTATCCATGCTGCCAAAATTTTGAATCGACGCGAGATTCTTGACGATCACTTTTCGCTTCGCCATGTGCACTGCGCCTTCGCCCAGCGTGACGGTCGTGATCATCGGCAAAAATTCCGGCGTCAAGCCGACCGCCAGCGCGACCGCGAAGAGGAGCGATTCGAACGGGTCGTGCTTGAGCGTGGCGCTGACGAGGAAGACGAACACGACGAGGAAGAAAACCGTCTGCATGATGAGCAGACCGAACTGCCGCGTGCCGCGTTCGAATTCGGTTTCGGGCGGGCGCGTCGACAGCCGCGCGGCGATGTCGCCAAACGCCGTCGCTTTGCCGGTCGCGGTGATGACCGCCGTAGCGGTGCCGCTGACGACCGAAGTGCCGAGGAATACCGCGTTGAGCGCATCCGCCGGGGAATCCGACGGCATCGCCGCGTCGGTCGCTTCCTTTTCCACCGGCAACGATTCGCCGGTCAGCGCGGCTTGGTTGATGTGCAGATCGCGCGCTTGAATCAGCCGCGCATCCGCCGGCCCGAGATCGCCGGCGATCAGGCGGATGATGTCGCCGGGCACCAGCGCGCGGCGCGGCAGCTCGAGCCACTTGCCGTCGCGAAGGGCGGTGGCGGTGGGGGCGACCTGGTCGCGCAAGCGTTCCGCCGCGCGCTGCGAGCGCGAGGTCTGGACGAAATCGATGATGATACTGAGCAGCACGATCGCGACGATAATGCTGGCGTTGACGACATCGCCGAGCAGCGCGGAGGCAAAACTGGCAATCAGCAGGATGAGCACCAGCGGGCTGGCGAACATTCCCAGGAGTTGCGCAAGCGTGCTGCGATGCTTCGCGCCGGAAGGATCGTTGGGACCGTTCTGCGCGAGCCGCTGCCGTGCCTCATCGCTCGTCAGACCGTTCTCCGACGTGCGTAGCTGCTCGAAGAGAGTTTTCGACGTTTGTACGCTCATCAAGACCTCGGAAGCGAGAGTTATACCAAACCGATGGCTTTTTGCGGTGCTAAAAATGTATAACCAATGGTGAGCTGTGTCAAGCAGGGCAGAGCACTGTCAAAGTCGAATAGGCTATACTGCCAATGGGCATAAACTGCTATCGGACGAACGAGACCCTTCGCTCCGCTCAAGGTGACAGTTCAAAAAGCGCAATCGGTGACCGTGCTCAGTATATGTCGCTGCGAGCCGAGCGAAAAGTCTTGCCATCGCGAAGGAGGTTTCTCCACCGCACAAAACGCGGCGTCGAAATAACACGGGCAGCGCCGCTTGACAGCCGCGCGGGTTTTGCGTATAATCTAATCGAATTAGTCAGTTTGGATTATTCAGGGAGAACCCATGGATCATACGCTGCTCGTGTTAGGCTTGCTCAAATTGCAAGACATGCACGGCTATCAGCTCAGCGACCTGATCGACCGGCGGCTGAAATATCTGACCGATCTCAAAAAGCCCACGCTCTACCACTTGCTGGCAAAACTGGAAACCGCCGGCGCGGTGACCAAGAGCGTGTCTCGTGAGGGAAATCGTCCGGAGCGTTACACCTATCGGTTGACCCAGGGCGGCGCGGCGCAGTTCGAGCGGTTGCTGCGCCAGAATTTGCAAGACACGCACGCGACTTTTTTCGACGACGACATCGGCTTGCTGTTTCTTAGCGAACTACCGCCGGCGGAGGCGCGCCAGTTTCTCGACCAGAAACGCGCGGCGCTGGGAGAGCGCGTCGCGTACGTTCAGCGCGCGCTCGCGCAGCACTCGCCGGATACGCCGGCGTACTATACCCTGCGCCACCACGCGCTGCACCTGCGTACCGAGTGTGACTGGATCGATGAATTGCTCGGACGCTTGAAAAAGCGCGCGGTGCGCGAGGATATTCTGGAATGTCTTGCCGCGACCGAAGAATCGGCTCGGCGGCGCAATAAAGAAATTGTGTCTACAAGGAGACCATCGAAGCATGGAAGCAAAATCGCGTAATCGAATTTTGTTGGTGTTGTTCATCGGCGTCTTGATGGGCGCGCTCGACATCGCGATCGTCGGTCCTGCGCTGCCCCTGATTCGCAGTTCGTTCGGCGTAGATGACCGCGCGGTCGCTTGGATCTTTACGATCTACGTGCTCTTTAACCTCATCAGTGTGCCTCTGATGGCAAAACTGTCCGACGCGTTTGGGCGGCGCGCGATCTACATCCTCGACGTGACGCTGTTCGCGCTTGGTTCGCTGATGGTTGCCGTGTCGCCAACACTGCCGATCCTGCTGGTGGGACGCGCGGTGCAGGGGTTTGGCGCAGGCGGCGTGTTCCCGGTTGCCAGCGCGGTGATCGGCGATACGTTTCCGCCGGAAAAACGCGGCGGCGCGCTCGGTTTGATCGGCGCGGTCTTTGGCATCGCGTTCCTGATCGGTCCGATCATTGCCGGCATCATTCTGTTTGTCCTCAGCTGGCACTGGCTCTTTATCATCAACCTGCCGATTGCGCTCGTCGTCATCGTGATGGCGCTGCGAATTCTGCCCGGCGCACGCCCGGCGCAGCAGCGCGAATTCGATCTGCTGGGGATGGCGATTCTGGCAGTGCTGTTGGCGTCGCTGGCGTTCGGCATCAACCAACTCGATACAGCGGATATGGCGGCGAGCATCATTTCGCTCGCGGTGTGGCCCTTCCTGCTCCTCGCGATAGCGCTGCTGCCGGTTTTTCTCCTGATCGAATCGCGTGCGCCGAACCCGGTGGTGCGGCTGAGTCTGTTCCGCTCGCGCCAGGTCAAATTGATCAGTTTCGTCGCCCTGGGCGCGGGCTTGGGCGAAGCGTCGGTCGTGTTCGTACCCGCGCTCGTCGTCGCTGCGTTCGGTGTGTCGAGTTACACGGCGAGTTTCATGCTGCTGCCGGCGGTGCTGGCAATGGCGGTCGGCTCACCCACCGCCGGGCGGATGCTCGATCGCCGCGGCTCGCGCGTTGTGCTCCTCGCCGGAACGATCTTGGTGACCGCCGGGATGTTCGTCGTCGCCTTTCTCGCGGCGAACATCGTGTTCTTCTACGTCGCGGCGATTCTGGTCGGTTTGGGCTTGGGCATTCTGCTCGGCGCGCCCCTGCGCTACGTGATGTTGAACGAATCGGCGGCGTCGGAACGCGCGGCGGCGCAAGGAGTCCTGACGCTGTACACGAGCACTGGACAGTTGCTCGGCGGCGTGCTGGTCTGCGCGGTGGCGGCATCGTTTGGCGGCGGTCTTGCCGGTTATGCGACGGCGTTTCTCGTCGTGGGCGTCATCATGTTTGTGATGACCGCGCTGACGCTTGGGCTGAAGAGCCGCGCGGCGGAAATCGAAACGGCGCAGCGCAATCATGCCGCAGCGGACGCGCAGCGCGCGTAATCGGCAACGCGCGCGAGGATTGACAGACGCACGAGAGCGAAATATAATAACATCAGTAAGGGACGATGGTGTCCTTCGCCGGTGTCCGTTCCGGCGCGTCAGAATAATCAACCGTGATCACGCAGGTCATGCGCGGCACGGTTTTTTATTTCATTTTTCAGCGTAAGGAGGCGCTCTGAAACAAATCGACTGAATTGAAAACGTATCCACACATCGAACGAAAAACCTCAGGAGGAAACAACGATGTTTTTCCAAAATCTGCTTCGACGAACGCGCTTTACTCTGTTTGCGTTCCTGCTCATTGGTCTGCTTGGCGGGCTTGAGCCAGGTCTGGCGCAAGCCAATCCGCCGCTCGTTCCGATCCACGCGGTCCAAGGCGCGGCGCATCTCTCGCCGATGACCGGTCAGCTGGTGTCATTGCAGGGCATCGTGACCGCCAAGACCAGAAACGGTTTCTACATGCAAGACCCTAATCCGGATAACGACCCGGCGACATCGGAGGGAATCTACGTCTACACGGGCGCTGCGCCGACTGTGATCGTGGGGGACGCGGTTGGAGTGAGCGGCACAGTGAAAGAGTACCGCGCCGGCGGCGCGTCCTCGACGAACCTCACGACCACCGAGATCGATAATCCCGGCCGTTCGGTCACGGTAGTCAGTCACGGCAATCCGTTGCCCGCGCCGATCGTTCTCGGCACCGGCGAACGCATCCCGCCGAACACGATCATCGAAGACGACGCGACCGGCAATGTGGAAA
>DAIDTM010000601.1 GCA_027457205.1 Anaerolineae bacterium
GCCAGGCACTTTGGAACGGCGGGGCGGCAGAATTCTTCACCGAGCGCGCCCAGCTCCTCGCTGATTTCCAGCCAATAATCGCGCGGCAATTTGGCGCGCAACGCGGCTTCCGTTTTGGCGGGCGAATTGGTCGCGATATAGCCCCAGCGATTGGCGATCCGATGAACGTGCATATCCACGCAAATTGCCGGCTTGTCGTATGCCTGGATGACGACGAGACTGGCGGTCTTGGGCCCGATGCCGGGCAGCGACATTAAATCATCGCGGTTGTCCGGAACGCGGCTGTCGTATCGGTCCACCAGGATCCGGCAAACCTGGAGAATGTGGTGCGCTTTGGCGCGGAAAAAATTGACGTTGGCGATGACATCTTGGATCTGCTGCGGCGTCAGTCGTGCCATGGCTTGCGGCGAGTCTGCCAGCGCGAGCAATCGTTCGGATGCCGCCGCAGCGATGAGCGAATCTTTGATATGCAGACTCAGCATTGCCGAGATTAGCACGCGAAATGGGTCTTGACCATTCGATGGACTGCACGCGCTTGGCGGTTTCTTCGACCGGGGATTTGCCCGGCGCAGCACTTGGATGGCAGCGTGGATATCGTTTTCTTTCATATGTTCTAATTCCGTTCCGGAAGGTCTTGGTCTAGCAAGCCCAGTCGTTTGGCTTGGGCGTAGTTAAGGACGGCTTTGTGGTCTTTGGTGGAGGGACTCGCCGCCGGCTCGTCGACCTCGACCGAGGAATAGTCTTTGCGTAGAGCTTCTTCCCACTCTTTGCGTATCTTTTCATCGGACGTTGCGCTGGCGATCAGATTTCGCAAATCCGTGATCGCGCGGCGCAGGTAAAGCCAAACCATTCCGATCCGGCTGTTGTTACCCTGCTTGTCCATCAGCAGAGAAAGAAAGACTTGCGGGGTGACGCGCGCGCTGTAGATTTCGTATTGCTTGCCTTCATAAAAGTGCAGGTCGAATGCTTCTTGGTCGCCGAGGACCTCGGACACCGCGTTGGTCGCCGCCATCGCGTTGCCCAGCGACGCGAGGAACGCGGCGGCGTCGAAATCGCCGCGCTTGCCGCTTTCTGCCAGCAAATGTCCGGTTTCGTCGAACAAGAGGACGCTGTGCACGCCGGCATCCTGTCGCAGCGTCTCCATGCGTTTTTGAACGCCGTGCAGCGTGGCGTCCGATAAAGTGACGCGCGGCTGCCGATTTAATTTCTGAGACCGGGCTTGCAATGTTTTCTCGACCGTCTGCACCAGCGTGCGCATGCTGAACGGTTTGGTCAGGTATGCGTCGACCGCCAGCCGGGCGGCGTTCTCTTCGATCTGGGGAGAACCGAATGCTGTAATGAGAATGCTGCCGGTGTTGGGACTGACCTCATGGCATTTGTCGAGTAATTCCAAGCCGTTCATCCCCGGCATCCGCAGATCGGTGATGAGAAGGTCAAAGTGCGTTTCGTTGAGACGCGCCAATGCTTCTTCACCCGATTCGTACGCCTCGACCGCATAGCCGCCGCCCTCTGGTAGACTGAGCGCGCGGCTCAGCGCCTGCGCTACCCGCGACTCATCTTCGGCGATCAGTATTCGTTCTTGACTCACGCTTACCTCCGTGTTGCCGTCATCATAACACAATGAACGCGGCGCGCCTGTTCAATTTCATTACAAAATAATTCAGACGCAAAAAATCCGCTCTGCCGATAGAGCGGATTTTTGATGAGGCGGATGGAATGTGCGGAATCAAGCCGAGGCGAGGAGGTATCCCCTGCCGCGTACCGTGCGGATGAATTTGGGATCGCCCGGCGTCGCTTCGATTTTTTGGCGGAGGCGGAAGATGTACGGACGCACCAGCGCCTGAGCTTCCCATTCTTCGAGGTCGTAGTGCCACGCCGCCTGAGTGAGGTCGCGGCACGAGAGGACTTGGTCGGGTTGTTTCATCAGGAGCGTCAGAATCGTTATCTCGCCTTCGGTCAATTCGATGGGGCGTTCGTCGATAACGACGAGCCGCTTTTCTGGATCGAGTGCGAGCGCACCGACGCGCAGTAGCGATGGTTTGGCATCGGCGCGCGGCGGCGATGCGGCAGTGTCGGACTCGAACTTCTCCACGCTGACGCTTGAATTCTCTGCCTGCTGCAACGTGTCCAGGATCGTGCGGAGCAATCGTTTGGGACGCGCTTGATCGCTCTGCTTTTTCAGCGCGTGCGCGATCGCTTCCGTAATATCGCGGACGCTCACCGGCTTGAGTAAGTAATCGACTGCGCCGGTCTTGACCGCGACGATGGCGCTCTCCAAAGTGGCGTGCCCGGTCAGAACGAGAATCATCAAATCGGGCTGCGCCTGCCGCGCGCGGCGCATCACTTCGACCCCGTCCATTCCCGGCATCTTTATATCCAGCAGCATCACATCGTAGACGGCTTGGTCGAGGACCGCCAGCGCGTCTTTCCCGGACGCGACGCCGATCGCGCGATAACCGCTGAGTTCCAGCGCGCGCACCAGCGATGACCGAATATTCGCTTCGTCGTCCGCCACCAGGACGCGCGGCGCGTCGATGTCTTGCATCATGGCTGGATTCCCGGCGGTTCGCCCTCGGCAAAGGGCAGCCGAATCGTGAACGTCACGCCGCGCGTGCGTCCGGTGTTTTCGCCCGTGATGCTGCCGCCCTGTTGCTGCACCAAACTCTGGCTGATCGATAAACCCAAGCCGCTGCCTTCGGGTTTCGTCGTGAAGAAGGGTTCGAAGATGTGCGGCAGAATATCAGGTGGAATGATGGGACCATCGTTTGAAAAAGAGACCAGCGCGTCTTTCCCTTCGGCGCGCACGACGATCCGGAGATGTCCGCCGTCGCGCATCTCCTCGATGGCGTTGAGCGCCAGGTTGAGGAATACTTGCGTGAGCTGCTCCGGCGCAGCGAACACCGGCGGCACCGGACGAAAGTCGGTTTCGACCAGGATACGCGAGTGCTGGATGTGCTTGCCGGCAAGTGTCAGCGTGTGCTGGAGCAGATCCGTCACCGACACGGTGCGGCGCGGGATGCGCGTCGGGCGCGCAAAGTTGACGACGCGCTCGGTGACCTCGCTCAACCGCTCGATCTCCTGCCGGACGACGCGAAGGTTGTTCTCTCGCTCTTCCGTTTCAAGTGGAAAGTCCAGCACCAGATCGAGAATGCTGCGGATCGCTTGCAGCGGGTTGTTGATTTCGTGCGCCAACGCGGCAGCCATCTGCCCCAGCGCCGCCAAGCGTTCCGCGCGAATATTCTGCTCTTCGGCTTTTTTCTGCTCGGTAATATCGCGTGAAACGCCCATCACGCCGATTGGCTCGCCGCGCGCGTTTCGCAGTTGCGACGAAGACAGGAACGCCGGAAACACCTCGCCGTTCTTGCGGCGATTGCGGACCTCCCGCGCCAGATGCCCGCCCGCGGCGAACAATTTCTGAACTCGCTCGGCTTCGGCTCGGTCGGCGTAGAGGACTTGAGCGTCCTGTCCGAGGATTTCTTCTCTTAGGTAACCAAAGGTTTTTTGCGCGGCGGCGTTGAACTCGGTGATTTTGCGATCGTTATCGACCGCAATGATCATATCCAGCGAGCTATCGATCAGGTTTCGCGCGAACTCTTGCGATTCCTTTAGCGCGGCTTCGGCTTGTCGCAGCCGCGTGACATCGCGAAAGACCAGCACTACGCCGGTCGTTCTGCCGCTGCTGTCGCGAATCGGCGCGACGCTGCTGGAAATGAAATACTCGCTCCCGTCTTTTGCCACGAGCACCGTGTCGTTCGCCAAGCCCACCGCCGCGCCGGTTGTCATCGCCTTTTTTGCGGGGTCTTCGGATGCCTGACGCGTCTTTTGGTTTACGATCTGAAAGACCTGGAGCAACGGCATACCGAGCGCGTCGGTTTGCGTCCAACCGGTCAATTGTTCGGCGGCGTTGTTGAGCAGCACGACGCGCGCGGCGTCGTCGGTCGTGATCACGCCGTCGCCGATGCTGCGGAGCGTGATCGCCAAGCGTTCTTTTTCGTCGGCGAGTGTAGGTTCAACTGGACTGGACATGGTTTCCCTGCGTGATGAATTCATTCTACCGTGATTTAGCGCGAGTGTCAAAGGTGGTTTGCCCAAGTGCGTTTGGCTTTTACGCGGCAATGATTTATAATGCGCCCAACCCTCTCAAGGAGCAGCGACATGGAGCAAGCCACCCTCGGCGTTATTGGCGGAAGCGGCGTCTATCAGATGGAAGGACTGACGGAGGTCAAAGAAGTAAAGGTCAAGACTCCGTTTGGCGACCCAAGCGATGTGATCGTGCTAGGCATCTTGGGTAACCAGAGAATCGCCTTTCTACCCCGGCACGGGCGCGGTCACCGTATTATGCCGGCGGAATTACCGGTCCGCGCGAACATCTACGCGTTCAAATCGCTGGGTGTCGAGCGCATCATATCGATCAGCGCGGTCGGCAGTCTGCGCGAGGATTTTGCGCCGCTGGACATCGTCATTCCGGACCAGTTGTTCGATCGCACCAAAGACCGCCCGACGAGTTTCTTCGGCAATGGCTTGGTTGTGCACATCTCGTTCGCCGATCCATTCTGCCCGGAGTTGAGTCAGGTGTTGTACAACGCGGCGCAAAAAGCCGGCGCGCGCACGCACAAGGGCGGCACGCTCGTCGTGATCGACGGACCGCAATTCTCTACGAAAGCCGAATCGGAGGTGTACCGTCAGTGGAAGATGGACATTATCGGGATGACCGCGGTGCCGGAGGCAAAGTTGGCGCGCGAAGCGGAGATGTGTTACGCTGCCGTCGCGATGGTCACCGATTACGACGTGTGGCATCCATCGCACGATTCCGTGACGGTCGAAATGGTCGTGCAGAATTTGCTAAAGAACGCGGAGATGGGCAAGCGCATTGTGCGGTACGCGGCGAGCGAGATTCCGGCGGAGCGAACACACTGTCCCTGCCCCACCGCGTTGCGTGACTCGATCATTACTGCGCGTGATCGTATTCCTGCCAAGTCGCGCCGTGATCTCGGGTTGCTACTCGACATGTACCTGCCGCCGACGAAGCGGATGCCTGTCGCGAAAAAATCGAAAAAGTAGTTCGCGTAGCGTATTTTCTTTTCCCAAAATCAGGGGGTGTTTTTTGGGTTTAGCCATCTGCCTACGCGAACCGCGACTCAACTGACTTACACAAACTCTTCGCGGCGTACCGTGACGCGTTCCAGTCGATCCTGCATCACTTGCACGCCAATCCCGGGCTGAGTCGGCACCGCCATCGTTCCATCGGCTGCTACCTGAAATTCCGGCTCGACGATGTCTTGTACAAAATACCGCTTGCTCGCGGAGATATCGCCCGGCAGAGTAAAATTCGGCAGCGACGCGAGCGCGACATTTCCCGCGCGCCCAATCCCCGATTCCAACATTCCGCCATGCCACACCGGCGCGCCGCGCGCCGCGCACAAATCGTGAATGCGTTTGGATTCTGCGAATCCACCGACGCGCGCCGGCTTGATGTTGATGATGCGGCAGCTGCCCAATTCGAGCGCGGCGCGCGCGTCGGCAAGCGAATGAATGCTTTCGTCGAGACAGATCGGCGTCTTCAACTCGCGCTGCAGCTTGGCGTGATCGAAGATGTCGTCGTAGCCGAGCGGCTGCTCGATCAAAAGCAATCGGTAATCGTCCATCGCGCGCAACGCCGCGACATCCGCCAGCGTGTACGCCGAGTTGGCGTCCACTTGCAACAAAATGTCCGGAAAGACTTGGCGGACCGCAGCGATGAACGCCAGGTCGCGCCCCGGCGCAATCTTGATCTTGATACGCTGGTATCCTTCCGCCAGGTAACTCTCCACGCGCTTGACCAGCACATCGGGCGACGGTTGAATGCCGATACTGACTCCGACGACGATGCGGTCGCGCGCGCCACCCAGCGCCTTTGCCAACGACTCGCCACGCGCTTTGGCGAACGCGTCCCACAACGCAAACTCCAACCCTGCTTTCGCCATATTGTGACCGCGCACGCGTGCGGTCAGCACCGCCGCTTCGTCGACGCTGGCGATATGCTGGTGCAGCACACTCGGAATTAGAAAATCGCGCAGAATGTGCCACGCGGTTTGAGTCGTCTCGTACGAATAGAACGGCTCTGCGCCCGCCGGACATTCGCCCCAGCCGGTCACGCCGTCGCCGTCCACGCGGACGATAATGTGCTCTTCGTCCGTCTCGACGCCAAACGACGTTTCAAACGGCGCGACGAGGTGCATTTTGATATGACGCAGTTCCACACGCTCTATTCTCATTGAGCATCTCCAAGTGACGGAGGACGGAAGACCGGAGACGGAGAATTTCTCCGTCTATCGTCCTCCGTCTCCCGTCGAACTTCACGCCCCAAACTTGGTCAGCCGTCCCGCGTTCGCGAGCGCGATCGGCATCAGTTCTCTGGAGCGCAGGCGTCCGAGACTGCCGCGCGTACAGGCGTGTTCGCCGTACTCGGCGATGCCATCCGCGCGGACGAACTTGGAGTAGAGCATCACCGGCACTGGATGCCAACTATGCGATTTGAGCAACGCCGGCGTCGAGTGATCACCGCCGACGATGACAACGTCCGGCTTGAGCGCGAGCAGGCGCGGCAATTGCGCGTCGAGTTCCTCAATCACGTGCGCCTTGCGCGCAAAATCGCCGTCCTCGCCAGCGGAATCGGTCTTTTTCACGTGCAGGTAGAAAAAGTCAAAATCGTTCCAATTCTTTTCAAGCACGGTGAACTCGTCCGCAATCGTTTCCCCCGGCACTGCTAGCGTCTTCATCCCCAATAGTTTCGACAAGCCGCGATACATTGGATAGACGGCGATGGCTGCCGCGCGCAAATCAAAAACATCTTGGTACGATGGAATTGCCGGGCGCTTGGCAAAGCCGCGCAAGAGAACCATATTCGCCGGATGCTTGTCCGCCAACAACTTGCGTGCCTGATCGACAAATTGATTCGCCAACAGCGCGGTCTGTTCCGCGTCCGGCTGGTGAGCACGCACCGGCAATGCCGGCACGCCGAGTCGCTGCGGATCGGTTTCCGTGAGCGCATCGCCCAACCCCGCGCCGCGCAGCACCAGCACGAATCGGTAGTCCTTCACCGTTTCGACAAACACTTGCACGCCGTCGAGTTGGATCGTCCGCAGCAGCGTGCCCAACTCGACATTCAGCTCAGTCGCGATGCGCCCGGCGCGTCGATCGGTGAGATTGCCGGCGGCATCGACTGCACAAAAATTGCCGCGCGCGGCGACATCGTTCGGTCCCAAATCGAAATCGATGCCGAGCGCCTCAAGTACGCCGCGGCCGATCTCGTACACCATCGGATCGTAACCGAAGATGCCGAGGTGACCCGGTCCGCTGCCCGGCGTGATGCCCGGCGCGACCGGATCGGCAAGCCCCAGCGCGGACTGCGCCGCGAGCGCGTCGAGGTTCGGCTTGCGCGCGCTTTCCAGTTCCGTCTTGCCGCCTGGCTCCATCGGCAACCCGCCCAAGCCATCCATCACGATCATCGCGATCTTGGTTTGCGCCGGCACGACCAGTTCGTTGTCCTTCAGGAATTTGAAATCCATCAGCACCTCCACGATGTCAACGATGCGATCAATTCCATCTTACCATCAGGGACGCGGGATGTCAACGTTTTGCTTTTCCCTGTATTTGATTTATAATATGAGCGCAGTTCCAATCCGCGGTCTCCAGGAGTAGACAAGTGCAAATGCGAAATGCGCTCCGCTACTTGATCCTCGTCTTCGTCAGTCTGGTCATTCTCTTCGTCGCAACACCTGCTCAAGCCCAAAGTAAAAGCGTCGTCGTCACGCGTCGCGATGTTGATGCCACTATTCTCGCCAATGGCAATGTGCAGATCGTCGAAACGTGGCACGTGCAGTTCATCGGTGGTCCATTCACGTTCGCCTTCCGCGGCGTCGCGCTGGACAAAGTTGTGTCGGTCGGAGACTTTCAGGTCTCGGAGAACGGCAAAGCGTATCAACCGAGTTCGAGCGGCGCGGCAAATACGTTTCAGGTTTATCAAGATACCGGTCAGCAATTCGTCAAGTGGTTCTTCCCGCCGACGACGAACCAAACACGCATGTTCGATATTCGGTACACGTTGGTCGGCGCACTGCGCATTTATCCCGCCGGCGATCAATTTTGGTGGAAGATCATCGAGGCAGACCGCAGCTACACCATTGACGCGACCCACATCACCGTTCACCTGCCCGCAACCTTTCCGACCGATCAACTCAAAGCCGCGATCACGACCGGCAGCGGGAACGCGACGATCCAAGACGGCAAGACGGTCGTCTTTACGAGCAGCAATCTGGTGAGCGGCGACGAATTGGAGATTCGCGTCCAATTTCCGCACGGTGTCGTGACCGCCGCGCCGCCGCCGTGGCAAGCCGAGGCAGACCAGCTCGCCCAGATCACGCCGGTCCTCAATCTCGCCTTTATCTTCGTGGGATTTGTTCTGCTCCTTCTCGGTCCCCTGCTGCTCTTTTTGCTGTGGTACACCAAAGGTCGCGACGCGCCCGCACAAATTGTCGCGCAGACGAACGCGCCGCCAGACGATTTTCCGCCGGGCATTGTCGGCACGCTGATCGACGAGCACGCGGATATGAAAGACATCGTCGCGTCGATTGTCGATCTGGCGCGGCGCGGCGTTTTGAAGATGAGCGAGAAAGACTCGCCTGGTCTTCTCGGTATCGGCACCAATCGCGATTTCACCTTTGAACTGGTAGGAGATACCTCCAACCTGCGAAAGTACGAAAAGACGCTAGTCAATCACATCTTCAGCGGCGGACAGTCGCGCGATCTCTCCGATCTCAAGGAAAAATTCTATACCGCGATCCCGATTCTCCAATCGGAAATGTACGACGAGGTGACGAAGCTAGGATTTTTCGCCGGCAACCCGAATACCACGCGCCTCAAATACGCGGGGCTGGGCGTCGCCGCGCTCGTCGTGCTTGGATGTCTGGGCGTTTTAGTCTGGCAGGTCTTCGCGGGCATCGCTGAATTTGCCATCTGCCCCGCCATCGCGCTGATCGTCTCCTCCGTTGGGTTGATCATCCTCAGCCCGTTTATGCCGCGCCGCACGCCGCAAGGCGCGACCGAGCGCGCGAAATGGATGGCGTTCAAGCGCTACCTCGAAAGCATCGAAAAATTCACCAAGCTCGATCAGGCAAAGGACCTGTTCGACAAATATCTGCCGTACACGATTTCGTTTGGGCTGGAAAAATCGTGGGTGCAAAAATTCGCCGCCATCGGTACGCCCGCGCCGACGTGGTACGAAGTCTATCCGCCGATTGGGTACGGCGGGTATCCGCGTCGCGGCTATGCGACGC
>DAIDTM010000602.1 GCA_027457205.1 Anaerolineae bacterium
ACGACATCAAGCGGCTCGCGCCGGCGGTGAACGTCGACGACATTGAGTTCGGTTCGATCTGCTGGCAGGACGGCGTTATCGATCCGCACATGGTGATGCAGACCTACGTCCAGCGCGCGCGGCAACTCGGCGTGGACATCAATGAGAAAGTCGAAGCGAGTGGCATCCGCGTTGACGCTGCGCGAGACCGCGGCGTTGGCGTGGAAACGAGCGCGGGTTTCATTTCGACGCCGATCGTCGTGAACGCGGCGGGCGCGCGCGATGTGCAGGTCGCGTCCTGGGTTGGCTTGAAATTACCAATAACCAATTACAAAAGAACGGTGTTCATCACCGACCGCTTTGACGAGATTCCCGATAACACGCCGTTCGTGAATGATGTCGCGGTCGAATGGTATTTTCGCAAAGAGGGCAAAGGCGTGTTGATGGGTATGGGTCTCGAAGAGAGCACGACGTTCGAGCCGCAACTCGATTGGCAATTTCTCGACGCGATGATCGAGCGCGCGATGCATCGCGCGCCGATTCTCGCGAACGCGCGTGTGATGCGCGGTTGGGCGGGCTTGCGCTCGCTCACGCCGGACGATTATCCGATTCTGGGTCGCGCGCCCGGCATCGAGGGATTCATCAACGCGTGCGGCTGGGGCGGGCATGGCGTGATGCACGCGCCCATCGGCGGCAAACTCATCGCGCAGTTGATCGCGGATGGCAAGGCGACGACGATGGACATTGCGCCGTTCCAGTTGGAAAGGTTCGCCGCGTAGTTCTTGCCCGTTCGCCTACATTCCTATTGACAACCTGGTCGAGTTGTGCCAACATAGAGCGCAGTAATCCCCGGGAACGGGACACCTATGGAATCGCGCACCCAGGTTGAACAGCAACTCGTCGAGGCAAACCGCCTTGCCATTTACCGGCGCAACGCCCGCATTTTCCTCCAGGGCAGGTTGCTGCTCGATTTTGTCTGGCTGATCCTCACTCTCTACCCCGCGTTTCCCGCGCCGCGCTCGTTGCCCGTTGACGTGTTGGTCTTGTTCCCCGTTGCCGATCTACTTCAGTTGATCGCCTATTACGCGGCGCTGAATCGATGGCGCGATGCCGCGCCGCAGGCAACCGCCGTGAGCGCAGCATTCACCGCTGTTGGCATCGCGGCGACGCTGCACCTATCAGCCGATTTTTCCGCGCCGGCATATCTTCTTTACTTTGTTCTTGTGGCTTCAACGGCGCTCGCTACTCCGTGGGTGCTCGCCGCGATCTCATCGCTCGCTTATCTGATGGTCGTCATCAGCGAAATGACCGGACTCGCGCCGGCGGCAAGCGGCAAAACGGCGGCGCAATTACAGGGACAATTTATTTTCGCGCTGATCGTCGTGTCCGGCATCTGGATCGTCGCCGCACTGATGAGGCAGCTTGCCCTATTGGCAGAGCAAAGGCAGAGCGAACAATCGCGGCTCACGCAGGTGAGCGAGCGGAGCATCGAAGCCGAAGCGATTTGGAGCACGGTCGGTCGGAC
>DAIDTM010000603.1 GCA_027457205.1 Anaerolineae bacterium
GCGAACCGCAACATGATCCGCCCACCAAAGTCATTCACAACCGACAGACGTGTCAGGGATGCTCTGTCGGTAGTTTTGGACATTCATGTCAGGCATCTTCTGTCGGTAAATTGTCAGGGATGCTCTGTCGGCTGACACATAGGAGCATCACAATGTCAATGAACGAACATCGTGGAATACCTCCTGGAAATGCAGCGATCATTGCCGCTGTAATTGGCGCGGGAGCACTCCTTCTCGGAGCGTTAATAGGGGTGCTGTTCGGGGCTAAATCGCAAACGATCCAAGTGTTTCTTGGTGCTGACACTCCAACTGCCATTGCTCAATCAAACATACTTGGTTTGCCTTTGCCGCAGCCAACCTATACGTTGTTGCCAACCTACACGCCTTATCCGACGTTTACACCGCCCCGCGCTGTTGTGACGCAGGCACCAGTCATTATTACGGCCACACCGAGCGCCGACCAGCAGAATCCACTGCCTAGCTCGACCATACTTGCCGGTCAGGGTTATACAAGGAACGGCGTTACGGTCACACTCAGAAAATCAATTGAGATTAGAAATTTTGATGGTGGGTACTTCGGATTCACTCTTTCCATCGAGAATAGGAGTGGACAACAATGGGTAATTGTTTGGAGAAATTCCTTTATTCATCTTCGCGACGACAAAGGAAGAGTATACCGTCAGTGGAACGAGGATGCAATAAACTGGAATAAGAATAAGCAATTTACCATTTCTAATAGTGGCACACAGCAACTGGTAGGTACCTCCGGTAATGTTCGGTTTGACTACGATGGTGATACCCAGCTTGACTTTTTTCAAGGTACGATTGACCCATCAACGAAATACTTCATCTTCACTCTAGATCAAATGGCAGGAATGACCAATATGAGTTGGAGATATGATATACTGCAATAAGAGGTAATCGGAAATGCCTTTCAACATGAACAAACTAACCGAAAAAGCGCAAGAGGCGGTTCTTGCCGCGCAAGAACTCGCACAAAATAATCAGCACAGCCAGATCGAGCCGGAGCATTTGATGTCCGCGCTACTCACGCAAGCCGACGGCGTCGTGCCGCAGATTTTCGGCGCGCTCGGCGCGAACGCGGAGAACGTGGCAGCGCAATTCAACGTCGAACTCAACCACCTGCCGAAAGCGTATGGCGCGACCGCGCAAGTCGTCGCTTCGCCGCGCCTGTCGCGCGTGCTCGATAATTCAGCGCAGCAGGCGAGCAACTTGAAAGACGAGTACGTGTCAACCGAGCACCTGCTCCTCGCGCTCATCGATAGCGCGAATGGCGCGACCGCGCGGATTCTGCGCGGCGCAAACATCACGCGCGACACGGTGCTGAAAGCGCTCACGCAGATTCGCGGCAACCAGCGTGTCACATCACAAAATCCGGAGACAACGTACCAGGCGCTGCAAAAGTACGGACGCGACTTGACCGACCTCGCGCGCAAAGGCAAACTCGATCCCGTGATCGGGCGCGACGAGGAGATCCGCCGCGTGATGCAGATTCTATCGCGGCGCACGAAAAACAACCCGGTGCTGATCGGCGAGCCGGGCGTTGGCAAGACCGCGATCGCGGAAGGGCTGGCGCAGCGCATCGTGCGCGGCGACGTGCCCGAGCCGCTGAAGAACAAGTGCGTCGTCGCGCTCGATATGGGCGCGCTCGTCGCGGGCGCGAAATTCCGCGGCGAGTTTGAAGAGCGGCTCAAAGCGGTGCTGAAAGAAATCACGAGCGCGGAAGGGCAGATCGTTCTGTTCATCGACGAGATTCACACCGTCGTCGGCGCAGGTGCAGCGGAAGGCGCGATGGATGCGAGCAATATGTTGAAGCCGATGCTCGCGCGCGGCGAACTGCACACGATCGGCGCGACGACGCTCGACGAGTACCGCAAGCACATCGAAAAGGACGCCGCGCTCGAACGCCGCTTTCAGCCGGTGCTCGTGGGTGAGCCGAGCGTGGAGGACACGATCAGCATTCTGCGCGGCTTGAAGGAACGGTACGAAGTGCACCACGGCGTCAAGATCAAAGACGCCGCGCTCGTCGCCGCCGCAGTCCTGTCGAAACGCTACATCGCCGACCGATTCTTGCCCGACAAGGCAATCGACCTGGTCGACGAAGCCGCGTCGCGGCTGCGAATGGAAATCGACTCGATGCCGGCGGAACTCGACGAGATCACGCGGCGGATGAAGCAGCTGGAGATCGAGCGCGTCGCGCTGCAAAAGGAAAAGGATGCCGCATCGCGCGAACGGCTGGCGCGACTCGACAAGGAACTCGCCGATTTGAAAGAGAAATCGAACGCGCTCACCGCGAAATGGAAACAGGAAAAGGAAGTTATCGCGGCGTCGCGCGCGCTGAAGGAAGAGCGAGAGAACGCGCAACAGCAACTTGAGCGCGCGGAGCGCGCGTCGAATCTGGAAGAAGCGGCGCGCTTGAAATATGGCACGCTTGCAGAAATCGACAAGAAGATGCAAGCGCAAACCGCGCGCCTCGCCAAAATCCAGAAGAGCGGCTCGCTCCTGAAAGAAGAGGTGGACGAGGAAGACATTGCCGAAGTCGTCGGCAAGTGGACCGGCATTCCGGTTTCGCGTCTGCTGGAAGGCGAAGTGCAAAAACTGCTCAAGATGGAAGACCGGCTGCACCAGCGCGTCGTCGGGCAAGAAGAAGCGATCCGCGCAGTGGCGAACGCGGTGCGCCGCGCGCGCGCGGGCTTGCAAGACCCCAAGCGTCCCATCGGCTCGTTCATCTTTCTCGGACCGACCGGCGTCGGCAAGACCGAACTGGCGCGCGCGCTCGCGGAATTTCTCTTCGACGACGAGAACGCGATGATCCGCATCGATATGAGTGAATATCAAGAAAAACACACCGTCGCGCGGCTCGTCGGCGCGCCGCCGGGTTCGTCGGTTACGAGGAAGGCGGGCAGCTCACGGAAGCCGTGCGGCGGCGCGCGTACTCGGTTGTGTTGTTCGATGAAATCGAAAAGGCGCATCCCGACGTGTTCAACGCGATGCTGCAAATTCTGGACGATGGGCGTTTGACGGACGGACAAGGACGTACGGTCGATTTCAAGAATACCGTCATCATCATGACGTCGAACGTCGGCACAGAATTTCTCGGCAATGGACTTTCCACCGACGATGCGAACGTGCGCGAGTCGGTGCTGAACGCGCTGCGCGCGCGGTTTCGTCCCGAGTTCCTGAACCGCATCGACGAGATCGTGCTGTTCCATCCGCTCGCGCGCGAACACCTGAAGCGCATCGTGGACATTCAGATGGAACAAGTGCGTAAACGCATGGCGGAACGCCACATCGAAATCGAACTGACTGACGCGGCGAAAGAGTTTCTCGTCAACGAGGGCTACGATGCGACGTACGGCGCGCGTCCGCTCAAGCGCACCATCCAGCGGCTGATCCTCGACCCGCTCGCGCTACAAGTGCTAGAGGGCAAGTTCAGCGACGGCGATACGGTCGTGGTGGATCTGGAGCGAGGCAAGATCGTTTTCTACAAAGAAGAGAAACGCGCGAAGAAGAAAGCGACGTAAAGCAACTCGCCCCACTCGAAATGAGTGGGGCGAGTTTGTTCAAGACCCGAAGCATCCAACACGCCGTCGAACGAGACGCCTAGTGTCCGTTCGGCTTTTTCAGGAATGGAATGTAGTTTGTGACGCTGCCGCCCACGTTGACGATGTTGTTGCAGCCCGGCGCGCCCGGACCCTTCGCGCAGCCCCACCAGTTGTGTGTTGCGTCGGTGGTGCCGCCGGAGTTGTTGTTCACGCCCGTCGTATTGTTCTCAATGTCGTTGTTGTGCAGCGTTGCAGCGACGGTGTTGCTGCTCACGGTCCGCTCCAGGTCGAAGCCGATTGCGTTGTTCTTGATCACATTGCCCAGGAACACGACGGAAATGCTGTTCGCGCCGTAGCCGAGCTGGTCGTCCGTGATGAACACGCCCGTGCTGCCCTTCATGCCGTTGACGGTGTTGTCGGAAAAAGTCGTCGTCACCGGAGCCGCCTCTCCATATGCCGCCAAGCCGACGCTGCAATGCGAAATATCGTTGTCGGCGACCGTCGGAGAGACATACGGCACGAACACGAAAATCCCGTAGCCATTAGCAGCGCAATTGCTAATCTCGTTTCCACGAATCAGGTCCGCCACCCCGCCCGAACCTCCGTTGTTGTCGGTGTGAACGCCGCTGCCGGACTGGGTCACCGTATTGTTCAGGAATTGAGTGCCCATAGACCAGTTCGCGCTGATGGCGTCATTCGCGTAAGAAACGCGATTGTTGGCGAATACACCCGAGCCGCCAAAGTTGAACATCGCGATCGAGTAGTAATCGCCCTGCACATTCTGGACCACGTTGTCGCGGAACGTGAACGTGCCGCCGCTGGAAGCGTAGACGCCGCGCAGGTAGATATTCTTGATGGTGACGTGGCGCACCTGCAGGTTGTTGAATACGCCGGCATAGAAATTCTCGATAATGCCGTTGCGCGCATCCAGATCGACGCCGCCGCGCACGATGCCGCTGGTGAGCAGCGGGTTATGCCCGTCCAGCAGCATGTTTTGGATCGTCACGTTGTTCGCCTGAACCAAGAAGATATTGCTCGCGGCATTGGGTGAGCCGCAGAGGGAGCTGCCTGTACACGGATTCGGATTCGAGACCGCTGGCTCGACGATTGTGTTATCCCCTGTGCCGGTCAGCGTGACCGATTGGGTAACCGTGACGTTCTCCCGGTACGTCCCTGCCTTGATGTTGATCGTGCTGCCAGAAGCTGCCGCATTGATCGCGGCTTGGATCGAAGCGTAGCAGCCGTGAGTCCCGCCGGGGTTCACGCACAGCCCGGCTGCCTCAACGGTTCCACTGCTCGCGACAGTCACAAACGCCAAGACGACAAGCATCGCCGCAAGCGCCATTGCTTTTCGCACCTGACTCATTTTTCCCTCCTTGAGAATGAGCCGACGAGCCGCACTCATCGCGGTTCGCGGCTAGAGTTTTACACGCGCCGGCTATTGGCATGCCGTGATCGACAATCCTCTATTTTACCGTGTGTCCCTGGCACCTCCTGTCTAGCCATGAAACCTCCAGCGGAGCAGCGCCGCCGGGAAACAAAAACCGCGCCACGCAATACGCGTGGGCGCGGTCGGTTACGCCACCTGCTCCACCTGGCTCAAGGCGTCCATCACCTGTCGATACAGCCAGGTCTCATCGCTTCCGCATAATCAAGATACATCGGCAACCCAGGAAAAATACGTCAATCCCGACGGGTTAACGAAAATTAACCGGCGTCGCTCACTTGCCATTCCCTTTGTCGTGCGGAACGGTAACCGTCGTCGCGGCGGTCGCGGTGTTGCCGCATGCATCCGTCGCTTGGTACGTGATCGTGTAGACGCGACCGGTTCCGGCACCGGAGCGTTCGGCGCGCAGCTGGAACGTCGTGCTATCGACCGTCACGATGTCGTTCGCGGTGTCGCCATCACCCAAGCCATTGTCCGGCTCGCTCGAGGTAACCGATACGAGTTTCCATGCCGGATTTGGATCCGCATTGTCAGACGCTTTCACCGTCGTCTTGACTGTCACGTACTTGTGATTCGCGGGCCACAATTCATTGGGCGCGGCGCTGACGTTGAGCGTCGGCGGCGTGCGATCGACGCACAGGCGCGCGACCTGCGGCTCGTGATCGCTTGCCTGATCCGCAAACTCAGAGTTCACGTGCACCACCTGGTACGCCAATGGTCGCGCGCCCAGACTGTTGTTGACCAGGATTTGGTCCAGCGTCTCCGAGTTGCCGTCGTACACGTAACTGTAACGCTGATTTTCCGGCAGCGTGTCAATCAAATCCTGGAGGATCGTGCCTTTGAGCGTCAGCAGCGACTGCGAGAACTGAAAATCATTCAGATCGCCCAACACCACGACGTTCGCATTTGGGTCAACCGCAAGAATCGAGTTGGCAAAATTGTGAATGATCTGCGCCTGCTGGATGCGCTGGACCTCCGAACTGAACACCGGCGGTTGGAAGCGACCAAACAACGGCTGATCGCCGCTCTTGGAATTCAGATGATTGGCGATGACGAAAACCTTGTCGCCCTTAAAGTCGAACTCCGCCGCAAGCGGCTTGCGACTATCGAGGAAAGCCGGATTGGTGGGATCGATGCGACCGGGGCTGAAGGAGAGTCGCGGACCCGGCAGCACCGTCGTCGCGTCCGTCGAGCCGCCGCCGGGACGATCGACAAACGTCAGCCCACGATCCGTGCGATAGAGAAAGCCCTGCCGGATGTTGCCGCCCGGCGCGCCGCCATCCTGATCGTTGACCGGATCGATTTGGCGATACACGTACGCAGGACCGCCTGCCGCTTGAATCGCCGAGATGAGCATTCCGTACGTGGTCGAGGCATCGACAATGCCGTTATCAGTCGCGCCGCTATTGTCCTGAATCTCTTCGATGGCAACGATGTCAGGCGATTTCAAGTTGTTGACGATCAAATCTGCCAGCGTGCTGAACTTGGACGACGGATCGCCGGGCGCGAGATTTTCGACGTTGAAGGTGCCGATGGCAAGCTGGTACGCCGGCGGCAATGCGGCAGTTTGGCGCGTCAGACCGCCTGATGCGACGCTAGGCAAATCCGTCACTTCGAGTTTATAGTTGCCGTAGCTGTAATCCATCACACCGATGATCGCGCCGGGAAATTTATCGCCGACGTTGACCGGCGATAGCGTTGGACCGCCGGCGATGAGATCGTTCAGAATGATGCGCTCCGGGTTAAAGTCGCCTGGGCGAATCACGATGCCGCCGCGCGGCGTGAGAACGCTGGCATTCGCGCCGTTGTCGCCCACGACGGGAATCTCGCGGTTCGATCCAAAGTTGTGCCAAGGTCCGACGACGAGCGCATCGTTGACCTGCACCCGCATCCCTTCCAGACTTTCGTAAAAGTCGATGCCATCGCTCGCGGGATCAAAGACGC
>DAIDTM010000604.1 GCA_027457205.1 Anaerolineae bacterium
ATAATGTTCCCAGATTCTAAATTAATCGAGTTTTCCGTTTGGAGTTTGCACCATGCGTATTTTACTATACACCGGCAAAGGCGGCGTCGGCAAGACCAGCGTCGCCGCTGCTACGGCTTTGCGCTGCGCCGATCTGGGTTATCGTACCGTGGTCGTCAGTACGGACGCGGCGCACTCGCTGGCTGATTCGTTCGACATCAAGATCGGCAACGAGCCACTCGAAATCGCGCCGCGCTTGAAGGGTCAGGAGATCGACATCCTGCATCAGATGGAGCGATACTGGGGAACTGTGCAAAACTGGCTCTCGACGGTGCTGGCGTGGCGCGGCATCGATGAGCTGATTGCGGACGAGACGAGCATCCTGCCTGGCATGGATGAACTTGCCAGTCTCCTGCAAATTGTCTATTTGTACGACAGTAACGCCTACGATGTGATCATCGTCGACTGCGCGCCGACCGGCGAGACACTGCGTTTTCTTTCGCTGCCTGAAGTTGCCAAGTGGTACCTCTCGCACATCTTTCCGGTGTAGCGGCAGGCGATGAGACTGGCGGGTCCACTCCTCAAGAGCATTACCGATCTGCCGATTCCAGACGACAAGGTTTTTGATTCGATCCGCGATTTGATTCTGCAATTGGATCGAATGCACCAACTGTTGGCGGATCCGAACCAATCGTCGGTGCGGCTGGTTTTGAACCCGGAAAAGATGGTGATTAAAGAAGCGCAACGCACTTTCACCTACTTGAACTTGTACGGTTACTCGACCGACCTCATCGTCTCGAACCGCATCATCCCCGCGACGGTGGGCGATCAATATTTCAGCGCGTGGAAGGGCGCGCAGGCGCGTTATGGCAATTTAGTCGAAGAGGCATTCTCGCCGCTTCCAATTCTCAAGGTGCCGTTGATGGACCAGGAAGTTGTCGGTTTTGAAATGCTGCGGAAGATGGCGAATGCGATCTACGGCGATGTCGATCCAACGAAAGTTCTGTACGTCGGTCAGCCGCAGGTGATCGAGAAGACCGACGACGGCTTGCAACTCAAACTGCGACTGCCGTTTATCAGTAAAGACGACGTGAATCTTGCGCGCGGCGGCGACGAACTGGCGATCAGCATCGGCAACTTTCGCCACAACGTGATCCTGCCGCGCGCGCTCGCGCTGCTCGCCGTGAAGAAAGCCACCTTTGAAGGCGATCAGCTCGTGCTGACGTTTGCTGATCACGCGGAAAATGAAACGATTCGCGCGGCTTGATAAATTCCGTTCGCATCCGGACCTTGTCATCGGCGCGGCGATCTTTGTCGCCGCGCTCGCGCTGTATATACGCACCGCTGCGCCCACTTTGGGCGGTGGAGTTGATAGCGAGGAATATCAGCAGATTGCATACACGCTTGGCGTCGCCCATTCGACGGGCTATCCGCTTTACTTGACCCTGGGCAAACTTTTCACCACCCTTGTTCCGGTCGGCAACATCGCGTATCGGATGAATCTTTTGTCAACGCTACTCGGCGCAGGCGCGGCGGTAGTGGTTTATCTTGACGCTCTAGCATTGACTCGGCGCCGCATCGCATCGCTGGTTACGACGGGGCTATATACAACGAACGAGGCAGTCTGGCGCCAATCGGGAGTCGCGTCTGCGAACCCGCTCAACTTGTTGCTAATCGGCTTGGTTTTATATGCTCTATTGCTATGGTCCGAACGAAGAATTTCGTTATCCATCGCGGCATTCATTTTTGGATTAGGGTTAGCGCATCATCGGTCGATCTTGTTTCTTTCGCCAGCGATTGGAGTTTTCGTTTTGCTGGCAGACCCCCAGATCCTCCAACGTCCGCGCCAAATTGCGCGAAACATTTTCTGGCTTGCCATTCCAGCATTGTTCTACCTTTACATTCCAATTGCTGCTAGCAACAGTCCCTGGTATAGTAATACGTGGCTGGGATTCATGATTGAGGTCTTTGGCAATGAAGCTTGGCACTTTGTGACTTGGACGTTCTCTGGCTTGGCAAGCATCCTAACCGAAATAGGATTGTATCTTCATAACTCGTTTGGCTATGTAGGATTGGGTCTCATCATCGTTGGCGCGATCAGCGTGATGCCGCGGTACAATCGCTGGGTTACAATCCCGCGGAAAGTGCCAGTGTATTTATTCCTCGGACTGGCTATCCTCAGTTTCTTCGCCTTTGCCATTTTCATAATGGGCGAAAGCGATCGCTATCTTGTTTTGCCCTTCTTCTTTTTGCTCTTCTTCTTTGCTACCGGCATCGGAGCCATCGAACGATTGCTTGAAGAACGGATCAAAAAAATACAACCACAATTTGCAGCCCGCACATTCTTTGTGGGTGTGCTTGTGCTTCTCGTCGGGCTTCCATTCACCGATCGATTTCGCGCTGCGGACTGGAGTTCGTACGACCGTGAATACAGGCAGTGGAACGAAATCTTTACGCTGCCGATTCCGCAGGGTGCTGTGATCGTTGGTAGTTGGGGACAGCTGAACGCGATGCGGTACATGCAGCGCGTCGAAGGTCGCCGCCCCGATTTGCAATTTGTCGGTACGCTGTACGATCCCACGCCGCAGACCGATGCCGCGCGCGCTGCTTTTGCCGATGGGCGCGCGATTTTCTTGTCCCCCGGCGTTGCGTTGCCGCGCGGAACATATCGCTACGCGCTGCTCGGTCCGCTGCTACAGGTGCGCGACCAGCCGCAGATGCAGCCGCCGGATACCGCGCGGCAGGCGAGTGTCGTTGCGCCGTCGTTGACACTGGCGGATTTTGGCGTCACGACCGCGCTGGAGCCGTATGCGCCGACGACAAACATCGCGCCCGGGCGTACGGCGCGTGTTGCGTTGACGTGGCGCGCCGATGGCAGTCTCGAAAATTTTCTCGTGCAGTTGGGACTTTACGACCCCGAAGCGCGCCTCGTCGCACAGATAGCCGAAGCGCCAGTTCGTGGGCTCTATCCCGCGTCGCGGTGGCAGCCCGGCGAATACATCGACGATGTTCACAATTTGCTCATTCCGCCCGGTGCGCCGCCCGGCGCGTACCAATTGAAAATGCAGACGCTTGATGCCAACACGAAAGAGCCGACCGGCACCGAAATTGCGCTCGCCACGTTGAACGTCACGCGCGCGATCAATCTGACGCGCGACCAGGTTTTCGTTCAGCATCCACTCGACCTCGCGCTGGATCCGCGCATCGATTTGTGGGGCGTTGGCGGGCTGGACGACGCGCATCGCGCGGGCGAAACCATCGGCGTCAGTTTGGTGTGGCACGCGCGCCAAGATGTTGGCGCGGATGTTACCGCGCGATTCGCGCTGATCGATCCGGCAGGCGCGGCAGTTGCCGAGTGGCAGCGCGCGCCCATATCGTTCTATCCAACGCGCGGGTGGCGAAAAGGCGAGATACTCAAAGCGTACTACGATCTGCGATTGCCGGACAATTTGCGGCAAGGCGAATACTCGTTCACGGTGGGGCTGGGACAGAACGCGGCGACGATTGGGCAAATCCGCATAATACCGTGATGCGAACAAGCGGCTGACTTGGTCTCCTCCACGAAGGTCACGAAGAACACCGAGAAAAAATCTCCGTGTGCTTTCGTGTTCTTCGTGGATATTTTCATGCTTGGCGGTGAACACCATTCATGACGACTCTGCGAAATTCGATTCGACAAATCCTCTAAAATCGTGTAATATGTTTCCCCGATGACTGACACGCCCATCCGACAACGTCTCCCAGACGAGCGATGGCAGAAATATCTCACCAACTATAACGAAGGGCTGGGACTCGTCTACGAACGGCTCGTTCTCAACGATTACCTCGACCGCATCGTCAACCAACACAGTATTCGCACTGTCCTCGAAGCGCCAATTTACGGAATGGCAGGCGTGAGCGGCATCAACAGCGTTCGCCTCGCCCAGCGCGGTTGTGCGGTGACACTGGTCGATGAGAACGCGACGCGGCTGCACGACATTGAGCGCATCTGGAGTGAGTTGAACCTGCGCGCGACGTTCGTGAATCATTCCGATTTCGCGCGCTTGCCCTTTCCCGATCAATCGTTCGATCTGACGTGGGAGTGGGCGGGGCTGTGGTACTTGCCGGATGCTGGAGCGTTGCTGAAAGAACTGGCGCGCGTTTCGCGTAAACTCGTTTTTGTCGCGATGCCGAATCGCGTTCAGGTTGGTTATCTGATACGCAAGTATCTGCTCGAACGCGATTTCGTCAACTACGTGGACGAGAGTTGGGCGGACATCCATCGGATCAAGAAAATTCTCCACGTAGCGTCGGTGGAGTTCATCGACGAAGGCGTGCTGGATGTACCGCCGTGGCCCGACACGGTGATGCCGGCGGCGCAGGTGTTGCAGCGACTCGGCATCCGCTCCAAGAAACTCGATTCGCAATTCAGCGGCGCGGGATGGAATTGGAGTACGATGGATTACTACCTCGGTCGCCGTCCCGAACTGAAAGCGCGGATCGATCGCTACGCTTTCTTGGAACACGCGCCGCTGCCGTGGCAGATCAAAGCGATCTGGGCACATCATCGGTACGTGTTAGGGCAAGTCAAAAGCTAAAAGGCAAAAGTGCAAATTGAAACGCTAACGGCGCCAAGCAATTCGCAATCTGCAATGCGCAATCTGCCTGTTTCCATCATCATCCCCGCGTACAATGAACAAGCCAGCATCGGCGGTGTACTGGAAGGATTGCGTGACTGGCGCGAGCGCGCGGAGATCATCGTCGTCGATGATTGCTCGACCGATCGCACCGCAGAGATCGCGCAAGCCGCGGGCGTGCGGGTCCTGCGGCATCACCACAACAAGGGGTACGGCGCGGCGCTCAAGACCGGCATCCGCACGGCAGCCGGCGATATCGTCGTGATGATGGACGCGGACAGCGAGCACAGCGCGGCGCAGATTCAAAATCTACTCGACCATCTCGGCGATAATGATATGGTGGTCGGCGCGCGCGGCAAGGGATCGCACGCGCCGCTGCTGCGGCGACCGGGTAAGTGGCTGTTGTCGAAGACCGCGAACTATCTCGCCCAGACGACGATTCCGGATCTGAATTCCGGCTTGCGCGCGTTTCGGAAAGACGTCGCATTGCGTTTCTTGCACATCCTGCCGAACGGTTTTTCGTTCACGACGACGCTGACGCTCGCGCTGTTCAAAGAAGGGTACAACACGATATACGTGCCCATCACGACGACGCCGCGCGTCGGCACGAGTACAGTCAGCCCGATTAGCGACGGCATCAACACGCTGATGCTCATCATCCGCATCATCGCGCTGTTCGATCCCGTCAAGGTTTTCTTGCCGACGAGCATCGCATTGTTTTTGATCGGCACGCTGTACTGGATCGGTTCGGGTATTTTTCGATTTACTCAGCACATCGAGCCAACATTTCACATTCCGACCGGCGCGATGTTTATGCTGGTCTCATCCGTTATCGTTTTCATGTTCGGCATCCTTGCCGATCAGGTGAGCGCGATCCGGCGCGAAAAGTACGAATAAAACGTGATGGCGTAACTCTTCGACTTTCAGGGCGAGTTTCACGTTTTACGCTTTAGGAGAAGCAATGGCTCTAGGCACATACGTCAACATCGCGAAAGCGGTGGTCAATAACAAGGTGGGCAGAGTGGAGTTGCCGAATATGGCGACGTTCATCGTCACGTGGCGCTGTAACTTGCGCTGCTTTATGTGCGACGTGTGGAAGAAAACTGATTACGACGATATGACGGTGGATGAAATTCGCCATGTCTTCAAGCAGATTCCACATCTCGATTCGCTGCGTATCACCGGCGGCGAGCCATTCTTGCGCCGCGATCTCATCGACATCACGCGCGCGATTCTCGAAGAAACGAATCCATCGGTGGTGCACGTGACGACCGCCGGCGTGATGACCGAACGTATCCTCGAATACGCCAAGGCGGTTGGCTCGAAAAAACTTCACCTCAAACTTTCCATTGACGCAGTCGGCGCGCGGCACGACGAGATTCGCGGCTATCGCGGCTTGTACGACAAATCGATGCGCACGCTGCGCGGCTTGGTCGAGTTGCGCGAAAAGTACGGATTCTACGTCGGCGTGAATCAGACGATCACCGACAAGAATTGGGACCACATCGAGCCGCTGCGCGACGAAATGGCGAAGCTTGGCGTGAACGTGCATTACGCGATTGCCACCGACCACTACACGCTTTACCGCTTGAACACGCCCAAAGAGAACGATGTGCCCAATATGAAATCGGTTTCGATGTCCGATTTCACGCCCGAACAACTTGGTTACATTTTTGAACAACTCGACCGCCGCGACGGCATCAAGGATATTCCTGAATGGCTCGTGCAGCGCTATTACCTGCGCGGCTTGAAGAATCGATTGCTCGACAATGTCGAAAGCCCCAAGCCGCAGTGCATCGAGCTGCACAATCATATGCGCCTGATGCCGAATGGCGATGTCGTCACGTGCGTCTATTATCCGACCGTTGTTGGCAACCTGCGTAAGCAATCGATGGAAGAAGTGTGGTACAACGACAATACCAAACAGCAGCGCGAGGTCGTCCGCAAGTGCCCGGGCTGC
>DAIDTM010000605.1 GCA_027457205.1 Anaerolineae bacterium
CGGCAGCCAAGATCGCGCGTGACCATAAGGACATCTTTCTCTTGGTCGATGTGGACAACCTCGAATCGCAGTGGCGCGGTCTCGCGCCGCAACTGGATTACGACGCGCTACGCGACCAGTTCGCGCTGCGCGACCTCGGCACGCGGAACGCGTACACGCTTTATTCGATTGCGAGCGCGCGATGAGAATCGGAGTGGTGCTGCCGGGCTTTAGCGCAGACGAACGCGACTGGTGCATCCCCGCGCTGCTCGATTTCGTCCGGCAACTTGCCGCGTGTCACACCGTTCACGTGTTCGCGCTGGAATACCCGTACCGCCGCGATCATTATTCCGTTTACGGCGCGACCGTTCACAGCATGAACGGACGAAATCGTGGGATGCGTTACGCGCCGCGCCTCTGGCTCGATGCGTTGGCGGCGATTCGCGCAGAGCACTGCCGCGCGCCATTCGACCTTCTGCACGCGTTCTGGGCGAACGAGCCGGGTCTGATCGCCGTCCTCGCCGGGCGCGCGCTCCGCGTGCCGATCGTCGTGAGCATTGCCGGCGGCGAGTTGATCGGATTGAGAGACATCCATTACGGTGGACAGTTGCGCTGGATCGAACGGATGATGGTCCGCTGGACAACGCGCGCGGCAGACCGTGTGACGGTCGGCTCGCGCTACTTGCGGCAGATCGCGGCGCGATGGCGCGCGGACGCTTGCGTTGCGCCGCTCGGCGTCGATGCGCGGTTGTTTTCGCCGGGGCGACGCGAGGGCAGACCGCCGATCAGAATCCTGAATGTCGCATCGCTCATCCCGGTCAAGGGGCAGTGGCAATTGCTGCGCGCGTTCGCGCAGCTCGCGCCGCGCGACGCGTGCTTGGAAATCATCGGCGCGGGCGTGCTTGAAAAAGAATTGCGCGAGCAAGCCCACGCGCTGCGGATTGCCGACCGCGTGGCAATTCCCGGTGCGGTGTCACACGAGGCGTTGGCGCGGAAATATCGCGCCGCCGATTTGTTCGTCCAATCGTCGCGGCACGAAGCGGAGGGAATGGCAGTGCTGGAAGCGGGGGCGTGCGGCACGCCGGTGGTGGGCACGCCGGTGGGAATCGTGCCGGAATTGGCGAACGGCGGCGCGGCAATTGCCGCGCGTGGATTTGACGTGGACGATCTGGCATCGGCAATGGCAGCCGGCTTGGACACACGCGCGCGATTGAGTTGCCGCGCTCGAGAAATCGTGGAACGGGATTTTGCGTTGGAGGCGACGTGGCGCAAGTGGACGGAACTGTATCAACAGACGCGGCGCGCGTAGAATCGTTCTGGCAGAATCTCGCCGCGCGCGTCCAAACGCTGTTGCGGCTCGCGTTCGCGGCGACGATTATTCTGATTCCGTTCCGGATGCGGCTCACACTGCTGGCGCGCCCGCAGCTGCCAATCTACTGCGATTACACCGACCTGTTGTTGTTCGCGAGCGACATCTTTCTCGTTGCGACGTTGGCTTTGTGGCTCGCAAGTCTGGCGCTCGAACCGCGGCGAGTCAAGACCGGTCCATCGTTTCTTTCGATTCCAATTGCCGGCGTGACCGTGCTCGCGCTAGTCAGCGTCGTCTCTTCCGTCGATCCGGTGATTTCAATCGACAACGCGATCCGCTTGGTTTTGCTCGGCGGTCTCTATCTGTTCGTTCTGAATGAGATCACGTCGATCAACTATTTGATTCTGCCGGTCGCAATCCAAATCGCGATTCAATCCGTCGTCGGCATCGCCCAGGTCTTGCAGCAACATTCGATTGGCTTGCCACTCCTGCAAGAACTCAACCTCGATCCGGCGTGGAGTGGCGTGAGCATCGTTTCAGCAGAAGGCGTTCGTTCACTGCGCGCCTACGGCTTGTCCGATCACCCGAATATCCTGGGCGGCTGCCTCGCCTTCGGACTGCTCATGATCGCGACGTGGTACGCCGGGACGGAAACGCGCTGGCACGCGGTGATGGCGGGCGTCTTTGCGCTCGGCGCGGTAGCGCTGCTACTCACTTTTTCGCGCGCGGCGTGGCTGGCGTTCGCCGGCGGCGCGGTCTTCTGCGCGTTCGTTTTCTGGCGAACGCGCCAACGCGCCGCGATCGTGCGCTGGTTCAACCTTGCCGGCGCGTCGGCGCTTTTGCTCTTGCCGTTCGTCTGGCACAATGCGCCCTACCTCGGCGCGCGACTGGACGCGGGCAACGCGTTCAGTCAAGTGGCGATTGAAACGCGCTCGCTGGTGGAGCGTGATCGCCTGGCTCAAGCCGCGTTCCAGATTTTCGGCGAACACCCGCTGCTGGGCATCGGCGTTGGCGCGCTGCCGCAGGCAGAGCAGATCCGCTATCCGGATTTCGGCGCGTTCAACGCGTACTATCAACCAGCGCATTTCGTTTTGCTCGATGTTGCCGCCAAAACCGGCGTTATCGGCGCGCTGTTTTATTTTGCCGCGATGCTCGCGCCCTGGCTCGCGTTGTGGCTGAATCGCCGGCGGCTGATATTTTCGCCTGCGCTCATCGGCATTTCCGGTGTCTTGCTCGCGGTGACGCTGGTCGGTTTTTTCGATTACTACACCTGGCTGCTCGCGCCCGGTCGGCTGTGGCAATGGCTGGTGTGGGGCGTGTGGGCGATGATCTACTCCCGATCTTTCGGAGAACCAGATGCTTGACCTTCTGCTCATTCCGATTGCCGTGATTTATCTCGCCGTGGTGGGCGCGCTATTTGTTTTTGGCGTGAATTTTTTCTTCCTGACTTTTCTGGCGCTGCGAAATCGCAATCGACGCTTGGACGCGCCGCCGCTGGACGCGCTCCCGCGCGTGACGGTGCAGCTGCCGATCTACAACGAGCTGTACGTCGCCGAACGCCTGATCGACGCGGTGGCTCAGCTCGATTATCCCGCCGCGTTACTCGAAATCCAAGTGCTCGACGACTCGACCGACGAAACGATTGAGGTGATCCGAGGCGCGGTCGAACGTTGGCGCGCGCGCGGCATCCGCATTGAACAGGTGCGCCGCGCGAATCGAATTGGATTCAAGGCGGGCGCGCTGGCGAACGGACTGGCGCACGCGCACGGCGAATTCCTGGCGATCTTTGACGCCGATTTCGTTCCGCCATCCGTTTTCCTAAAACGGACGCTCCCACAGTTTGGCAACCCGCGCGTCGCGTTCGTTCAAACGCGCTGGGGGCACGTGAATCGAGATTATTCCTTTTTCACTTTTCTGCAGGCGCTGGCGATTGACGCGCACTTTATGGTCGAGCAATTTGCGCGCAGTCAATCCGGCTTCTGGTTCAACTTTAACGGGACGGCGGGGATTTGGCGGCGCGCGGCGCTCCAAGACGCCGGCGGCTGGACGAGCGACACGCTGACCGAGGATCTTGATCTTTCGTACCGCGCCTTTCTGCGCGGCTGGCAGGCAGTCTACTTGGGCGCGGTCGAAGTGCCGGCGGAATTGCCGGTCAGTTTCAGCGCGTACCGGCGGCAGCAGCATCGCTGGGCGCGCGGGAGCTTTGAGTGCGCACGCAAGTTGCTTCCGCGCGTGTGGCGCGCGCCGATTCCACTCGCGCAAAAGATCGAAGCGACGCTGCACCTCACCGGCTACGGCGTACATCTTCTGCTCGCCGTGCTGGTGCTGTTGTATCCTTTGGTCCTTGTGCTGTCGCAGCGTTATCCCAGCGTCGTTTCGCTCTTTGGCATCGCGCTGCTGTTCAACGTGACCACGTTCGCGCCGACTGTTTTTTTCGTCGTGGCTCAGCAGCAGCTCGGTCGCGCGTGGTGGCGAATGCTCCCGGCGATTTTGTTCATTACTATATTGGGCACGGGGATGATGCTGAACAGTGTTCGCGCCGCGCTTGAAATCTCGCTCAAGCCGAACGGAATTTTCGAACGGACGCCCAAATTCGGCATCGCGCAAAATAAGCAGGACTGGCTCCGTCGCCGCTATCAACTGCGCCTCGATCCGGTCGTCCTCTTTGAGATCGCCTTCGCCCTGTTTAATATCGGCACTGCGCTTCTTGCCACGCGCGCCGGCAATTGGGTCATCGCCGGCTATGCGCTGTTATTCTGTCTTGGCTTGTTATTCACATCCGGGATGACGATCGCGCAGGCGATTGCAGTTCAGCGGTATCGCGCGTGACCTCCCGTTGGATGGGACATTCGATGAATCGAGAGCGCTGGCTTTTTCTCGTCATCCTGGGAACGCTCGCTGGCATCGTATGGGGCTTGGTGATGACTGCTGCGCTGCCCGCGCTCATCGACCCAGCGTCTCCACTGGGCACCGAAGCGATGGTCGCCATCGAGGAAACGTCCTCACCAACATTTACGCCGCCATCCCCGCGCGCGCTCGATCGGGCGTCTACGCGGACGCCTGCGCCCCGTCTGACGCCTACTTCAACGCCATCGCCGCAACTCCCGGCGCTCTATGTGGACGGACCCTATGTCAAACGCAGTGATACCCATGCGCCGGTCTGGTTGAAAGGAATCAATATCGAAGAGTTCCGGCAATCCAACCCGCACACTTTTTCTGATCTCTACAACGTCCAGGGTTTGGGTCGAGTCACCCAGGAGCAATGGGGCGTCAATCTGCAGCGCGTGGCGATAGACCCCGAAACGGTCGCCGCGAACTTGAATGAAATCGACAAGCTGGTGGCTTTCGCTAACAAGAATGGGATGTACGTCATTCTCACGCCGTTCGCGAGCGCCGTCAATCCATCGAGAGATGAAGCGCATCTGCCTGTGCCGGACGATCTAGTCGCCGCCGCGATGGGGTATCTGGCGGACGCATTCAAGGACCGCACCAACGTCCTGTACGAACTCTGGAACGAACCACATCCAGATAGTATTCCATCGATCAACTACGATCAGCAGTGGCAGGTTTGGATGGATGCCGGGATAAAGGTCGCCCAATCGATTCGAAGCAAGAATCCCCAAGCGATTTTAGTCGTGCCGGGCGGGGACAAATGGGCGCGCGACATGACGTATTACCAAGATCATCCCTTTCCTTTTAATAACGTCATCTACGACGTTCACGATTACTGGGCGTATCCGGCGTATCACTATAGCCGAACCATGTGGACGTGGGCGATCGGCAAGTATCCGATCTTGATTGGAGAGTTTGGCGGCGATCCGACCAACCCGGCGGACTCGTCGGGGCTTGACTATATGCAAGAAACGTACCGCATCGTCGATGAGCACCCGGATATGGTTCACTACGCCGTGTATGCGCTCACCGATGATGGAGTCTGGGGCATATTCACGCGAGGTTTGATCGATCTGCCCAAGGGGAACGCGCTGCGAGACGACTTACGCAAGTATCCGCCCACGCGATTCAACTGAAGGGTGTAATTCATCGCCGGGAATTCCATCACGCCACGCGACCACCGGGCAGCGGCGGACCGCCGGCGTACACTTCGCGGACGCTAATCATCCCCGCGCTGCCACGCCCACTCCACTGCCCTTTGGCTTGGTAAGAGATCGCCTCGAACGTCAGAATGTTGGTCGCGACCCGTGCGTCGGCGGGCGGCTGCGGCAGCGATGCGCTCGTTCTCCAGCACACGAGCGTCTTGTCACCCGCCGGTTGCAGCGACAGCGCGGGAATAATTATCGGATAGCCGTCGTCGCGCACCCACGCCAGCACCTTGACCGCGACCATCCGCGCGAACTCGCGCCGCACCGCGAGCGGCATCGTCGCGCTTGGGTCTCCGCGGCGCGGCTTGCGGAATCCTGCCACGCGCGCGAGCAAATAATCCTTCAGCACCTGCATTTTCGAAATGGCGAATTCGTTTTCAACGGATCGAACGCGGAGGATCCCCGCGTCGCGGATGCCAGTGTACGCGTTGTAACGCAAGAGCGAGCCGCTCATCTGCTTGTCCACGTACGCGCCCGTGCGCTGAAACTCGACGAAATCTGCTTTGAGAATCCAACCGCGCAATTCCGGCGTGACAACGAGAATGCCAACGCGCGAATCTTCTTTGAGGTTCTGGATGCTCTTCCGCAGCAAAAAGTTTCCGAAGAATAGCATGTCGGGCTGGTCGTCCGCCGGCTGAATCGAAATGACCGGCACGACGTTCGGCGCGCCAGACGCGCGGCGCGTCGCGAGGAATTTCGGCGTCATTTCGCCGCGCAAAGCATCGAGCAAACCGGGATGTTGTTCGAGTATCGACATCTTCTCCTCCTCACACGTCACGCCAAATCCTTGTTCGTTCGCGCGCCGGCTTTAAGCGCAAGCAGTTGATGAATGTCCTGTATGTCTTTGCGCGATTTGACCGGGATGAAAAGCCAGCGTCCTTCCGGAAACGCGTGAGCATTTTCAATGATCGTTCGGACATGCTTGCCGAGCCGCATGGCGCGCGCTTGTTGCGTTTCGGTTTCGCCAAGAATAACTTGGACGACAAAACTGTCTGCGGCAGGATAGAGCGAGGTGAGCGATTTGCCGCGCTTGCGAAACCGCCAAGCCCAGCCGTAATTCTTGCCGTAGAATTTGAATTCCCCTTGCGCGGCGAATTCGTCCCGAATGAAACGCACGAGTTGTTCCCAGTCCGACCGCTTGGCGCCAATCGCCTTGAGGATTTGTTCGCTTGTGGGCGGATGCGCCTTGTCGGTAAATACGCCGATGCTCATGCTGTGTTTCTCTCCTCACCGCGTCGCGCCCGACCAACGCGCGACCGGTACGATCTCTGCCGCGACGCGCCCCAACGCTTCCATCTCATCGTGCGTGAACAACGCGGCATCCTCCAGTGCATACGGCATATCCAATCGATGATACTTGGGCTTGCCAAGATTCGTATACGCCAACAAATCCCACCGCTCGACCGTCGGCAGCGCGTCGCGGATGAATCGCGCAATCGCTTCGATATTCGCGCGGTCGTCGGTGTAGCCAGGGATCACCGGCGTGCGAATCCACATCGTTTTGCCGGCGTCCGCGATGCGCCGCGCGTTGTCCAGGATGATTTCGTTCGATACGCCGGTCGCGGCTTGATGCCGCGCCGCGTCCATAATTTTCAAATCAAGTAGAACGAGATCGACAAACGGCAGCACGCGCGCGTAGCGTTTCCACGCAACCGCGCCGCACGTGTCGAGCGTGACGCGCAAGCCGGCATCTTGGCAGCGCGGCAGCACCTCGCACAGGAAATCGACTTGCTGCATCGGCTCGCCGCCGCTGAAAGTGATTCCACCGCCTGAAGTCTCGTAGAAAACCTTATCCTTGAGCAACTGCTCCATCAACGCGTCGGGTGTCCACTCTTTGCCAATAACTTCAAGCGCAGCGGCTGGACAGGCGTCGGCGCACTTGCCGCAAAGTGTGCAGCGCGCGCGGTCGATCTGCATTCCTCCCGGCATAAGCGTCAGCGCGTTTTCGGCGCACGCGCGCAAACATTCGCGCGCACCAACACAACGCACATCGTACCACATCAAATCCGGATGCGGCGACATTCCTTCCGGGTTGTGGCACCACGCGCAGCGCAGCGGGCAGCCCTTCATAAAGGCGGTCGTGCGAATGCCGGGTCCGTCTTCGGTGCTGAATTGCTGGAGGTTAAAAGCAAGTCCAGTTGTCATGGATTTGGATCCGCGAATTCACATGAATTGTTTTTGAAGTGGCGCTTTCCAAAGATAAATGCCGGTTCCGATCATCATCGCGTAACCTATCGCAACCAGAAACCAACTATGAATCTGCACTTGCCCGATGAGATAGTCCATACCGAGATCGGGTACAATCGCGACAACCGATAGATCGTACAGCGCGTGCACGACGATCAGCCCGACGATGCCGCCGGTGCGCCAGCGGATCGCCGCGAACAGCGCGCCGATGAAAACCGCGACGACAATCGTCGGATCGCCGTGTCCAAGATGGAACAAGCCGAATCCAAGGGACGATCCCCAGATCGCCCATCGCGTTCCGCGCCATTCATCGAGCGCGCGGTACATCAGCCCGCGAAAGACCAATTCTTCGCACAAGCCAACCAGCAGAAAATAGTAAACCGTCTCGCCGATAATCCGGTCGAGCGTGGCAAACTGAAAACTCAATGGGATGCTGGTCGCCAGCAGCACGATCAATCGACCCAGGATGACGACCGCACCGCACGCCAGCGCGAACCCGATGCCCTGGCGATTCAGCCCCAGTTGATTCCAATTCCATCGCCGCAGCCCGATGAACAGTGCGCCCGCGATGAGGTAGACGTAGACTGCTGCTTGCACCGGCGTGTTCCACTCTGTCCCAGACAATGGGGTCCACAGCCAAATGAGCGCAGGAATCCCCGGCAAGAACAGGATGCCGAGTTCGACAAGTGCGGATTGCGGGCGGGTCAATTGGAGTTTCATCTACGTACCTTTATTTCACTGCATTTTCCCTGAGCGTATCGAGCCGCCGTTTGTTCTCGTATGGCTGGATAAAGCAAACATAGTCAACTTCCGGAATTTCCGCGCCAACGCGTCGCTTGACTTGTTCGAGCACGACCAGGCGCTGCATCAATTTCTCGCAAACGTACTGCTCACACTGCGCGCAGTTGTCCAATCCTTTCTCGATGACGCAAGGTCGTACCGGGCAATTCTGGTCGATCAATTTGGGATTGTCCGACATACAGCCATCGCAACAAATCTCTGCGGCGGACAGATGAAAGCCGTAGTACTTGGACCATCCGTCGCTCAGTTCCTGCCGGTTCGCCGGATTCTTCTCGACGTTGGGTTTGTACGCCAGGCACAGATCACAGCGATAGCCGCAGCGAGTCAGAATTGGTTCCATAGTACGCTCCTTGTGGGACATAGACCTGACAGGCTTTCAGAAGCCTGTCAGGTCTCGCGCTCGCGCTTCGGTGTTGAAGTGTTGGAGGTTGAAGATGAGAGCGCTGGGCATTGGTTACCGATTATTCTTTGGTATTCTCCACGGTATCGATGAACGTTCCAATTGCTTCCCGAAACTTGTTATTCCATGACTCTAACAGATCGTTAATCGCGGCTTCTGCTTGTGCTGACATTATTGGAACAGTCCGAGATGCTTTCCAAACCACCTCATAGTTGCTTTCTCCTTGCTGAGGTGTAGGATGAAGACATGTTTCTACTATATGCGCTGCTTGAAAAAGCACATCCCCTCCCTCGAATAGCCTCATATCAACAACACCTTTGTATAGAATCGTCGTCTTGCCGTACATACCAACAGGGCGACAAGTGGCTTCGACACGTGGACATTCGTGCCGTATAGACCGACGGGTTTCGTCTGGAATAGGGAGAACTTGTTCTAGCCCATTTGGAACAGTTGTCTGGATTGGGCTGTTGATTTCGTCCGTGGTCTGTTCGACCCTCATCAGATCGCGATGGCAAATCATCTGAAATGGCCTAAGATGGGAACAGATATCCTTGAGCACTCTTTCGAATGTCTCAAGTTGCCTCTGACGATAAGTGTTCTGATTTCCCAAACGAATTAATACCGGATGCATCCGCGCAATCAATTCCGAAATGTCTTGAGGTGGAGTCGGAATTGTTAGCTTTTTCAGCCAGGCTTGCAGTTCATTCGCAAACTGGCCCATTGTGGGACGTGATTGAGGGTCATATTCCGTTGCCTTCTCCATCAACAGATCCAACATAGCAGTCCTTGGATGGGTCAGATAACTTCTCAAAGCTATCTGGTCTATTTCGGTTCGGAGTTGCCCTTGTGGCGGGTAATTTTGTCCAGTGGCAAGAACCCAAAGAGTTTTTGCGAGAGAGTATACGTCCGCCGGACCGCCTATAGCGTTAGTAGGATCCATCAACATTTCAGGAGCAATGTACCACATTGGTCCAAGTTTGCGCCCCTCCTCCGTCAAAGCCTCCTTATTGGGGTAACTCGCAAGACCGAAGTCTCCAACAGACCATTCGTCTCCTACCTTAAAAAGATTGTCCGGCTTGATGTCTCGATGATGGATCCCTTCTTGCGCCAACAGAGACAAAGTCACTGAGATGTTGGCAATTGCGGTGACAACTTCTTCGATTGAAGAGTTTTGTCCCAGCACATCTTTGATAGGTATTCCGATTTCCATTGCCAACCAAGGTGGTATGGTTCCCAGCTTTTCCGGCAAATACGCATCTTTCAAATGGACGATGCCTGGACGCGCGCCGATCTTTTGGAGCACTTCGATTTCTGAGCGAAAGCGTCTATACTGCTCACTATCAGGCTTGTTAGTCTTCAATATCTTCAGCGCGGCAAATCCGTCACTTGGTCGGAACGCTTTCCATACTTCGCCATTTCCGCCCTCACACAAGAAATCGTGAAGCTCCCATTGACCAACGTGTTGTCCTTTGCGAAATCGCATAGACTAAATCTCCACGGTGAACTAAAGTCAACGAATACCCACGCTACAAAACAGAACGAGTCTAAATCCGGTGACTTTCCCGCGCAATAATCTCATCCTGAATCTCTTTGCCGAGACCGACAAAGTACGCGTTGTAGCCGGTCACGCGCACGAGCAAATTGCGATACTCGTCGGGATGCTTTTGCGCCTCGCGCAGCGTATCCGCATCGATCACGTTGACTTGCAGCGCGGTGCCGCCGACTTGCGCGTATGCGCGCAGGAGCGCCACCAATTTTTGTCGCTGCTCCGGGTCGCGCATCATCGCCGGGCTAAAACTCATCGTGTGGCTTGCTCCGTTCGGCGCGGTCCTCAGGTCAAGGTTGCCCACGCTCTTGATGACTGACGTGGGTCCCTTTCGGTCCGCGCCGTTCACCGGGCACACCGCGTTCGACAGGTACTGCCCGCGCCGCCGCCCGTCCGGCGTCGCCGCGGTGGTGGGCGCGTAAGCGATCCAATAATTCCACGACAGGTATCCGCCGCGATAGCGTTTGCCGGTCGGCGAGACGTACTGAAACGCCTGCTCGCTCCAGAAGCGGCTGATCTCGCGCGCAATCTCGTCTGCGTACGGATCGTCGTTGCCGTACTTGGGCGCTTTGTTCAGCAGCGTCTGCCGCAGATTCTCGCACCCCTCGAAATTCGCCTTTAGCGCGTCGACGAGTTGTCCCATCTCGATTTGCCGCGTGTCGTACACCAACTTTTTCACCGCGGCGATGCTGTCCGCCGCCGTCGCGAGCGCGACACCTTCGACGGTGAGGAAATTGTAGCGCGCGCCGCCGGCATTTGCGTCTTTGCCGGATTCGAGGCAACCGCCGACGAGTGCGCTCAGGTACGGCACCGGCTCCCACCGCGCGCGCCCGGCATCGGCGATGTCGTTCGCGTCGATGATGCGTTCCAGAATCGCTTTGAGCTGCTGCTTGAACGCGTCCGAGAATTGCGCGAAATCTTGGAACTCGCGCGGATCGCCGGTGCGCGGACCGATCTGCTTGCCGGTCGCCATGTCGCAACCATTGTTCAGCGCGAGTTCGACCGCCTTCGCGAGGTTCAAGTTCACATCGACCGTGCCGGAGCGGTCATCGCCCGCGAGCGTGTTTTCCAGGCAGCCGACCGGCGCGTAATCCCACAACCGATTCTCCGGTAGTCCTTCCCAGCGCAAACCGGCGATTGCGTTCTCGTCAAAGTTGATGAGGAACGGCGATCCTTGCGCGCGCGACAGCATTTCGACAATTCGATTGAGCAATCGATCCGACGTGCGCGCGTGAACGCGAATATTCGGCTTCGGTTCAAGCAGATTCATCTCTTCGATCACGTCGAGCATCAGGTACGTCAGGTCGTTCGACGCGTCGCTGCCGTCGGCGTTCATTCCACCGAGCGTGATGAGCTGACCGAACGACGCGTTGATGCCCTGGTTCGTTCCAACCCAGCCCTGGTAATCGTAAGCGTAATTGTGCTTGATCCACCAGCACTCAAGCCACTCTTTGGCTTGCTCGCGCGTGAGGCGACCCGCGTCCAAATCGGCTTGAAAGTACGGATAGAGGTATTGGTCGACGCGTCCGGGCGAAACGCCTGGACCGGGATAACTCTCCGCCGCCATCAGCAGCATGTGCGTCGTCCACAGCGCTTGCAGCGCTTCGGGGAACGTGTCGGGCGGCAGCCACGGCGACTTGGCGCAGTTGTGCGCGATCTCGCGCAGTTCCGCTTTGCGCTCGCGATTCATCTCCGCGTCGGCGAGCCGATACGACTCCTCCTCGTACCGGTCGGCGAGAATGCGGACGGCGTCCGCGCAGATCACGATCGCGCGCGCCTGCTCGCGCTGCTCGATTGTACTCGCGGGATCCTCCACGACGCACTGCGCCTCGGCTTGGATTCCCTTCCAGCCGATCCGCAGCACCTTCGGATAATCCGGCACCAAGTGACCGGGCACCGCGCCGCAATTGCCGATGCCGACATCGTTCAGCGCGTGCCACTTTTTCAAGAACGCTTGCTCTTGTTTATCGCGCGCGCTAGCTTCGTCTTGGTTCAGGCAGCGCGAGAGTGCAGTGCTGAAATTCGATCCAACGACGAGTTCGCCGTCGAGGATTCGCGCCGGCAAATGGCGTTGGACTACCTCGCGGAAGAAGAGCGCCTGCCGAATCGTCAGCGGTTCACGCCAGAATCCATCCGGCAACTTGACGCGCGTCGCCGCCGCGCTGAGGTAACTGCGAAAGCCCGGCTGGCACAGCGCGACTTCCGGCACGTTCGTCAACGACCAGATCGAGTAGCCGATGTACCAGGACGCGCCGGTGGTGTACGCGCGCACCTCGTTCGTAAACTCGCGCTGGTAGAACGACCAATACTCGTCGCGCAGCCGCTTCACGCGGAGCGATAGCGTCGGCGCGGCAGACCACAACAGCGGCGGAGCGATCATTTGGCAAGATTCAAGATGGTCAACCATACGATTTCTCCTCGTATGCACCTCAATCATCGCGAGCGCGGCGAACGAAGATAGGATGCAAATAAAAAACCTGCCTCTGCGCGGCGAAGCGCCGCCGTGGAGACAGGCACGCGTGACCTATGCCAACGGATGATGTGTCAACAGCGCTGCGCCGGTGCAGCGTCAAATTCATTGTACCGTGAATCCGATACAGTGTCAACGATGAATCTGGAGCAATCGCAGGAATAGGGTCGGTTTCTTCCGGTTTTGCTCCGCGTTATACTTCGTTCAAGTGAAGCGGACATTCGATTGCCAGGCAGTGGACGGCGTGCCCGGTTTTCGATATGAAGAAAATCCGGACGAGAACTCGCCAGCGCGACCTTGACAACGACTTGAAGGCGCGATAGGATGCGGTTGGGGTCAGAAAAGAAAATGCCGCCGCTACCGTTTGAAAACAATGGGTACTCGCTAGTCTTCTGGATCGCGGTCGCCATCTGGGGCGCGTTTGAATGGTTCGGCGCGGCGCAGCGGCGCGCCCACGGCGATGCCCAAGTACGCGACCGTGGTTCGCGGTATGTGCTCATGCTGGGACTGGGAGTCGGACTCGCGCTGGATTCCGCCCTGCCCTGGATCTTTCCGGGCGCGACGATTGGCTGGCATCGCACCCTGCTCTTTGCAACGGGCATTGCGCTAATCTTGCTGGGTATCGCGCTCCGCGGGTACGCGATTCACGTCCTGGGACGGTACTTTACGCGCCTGGTGGCCGTCCATCCCGATCAGACCGTCGTGCAGTCCGGACCGTACCGCTACATTCGGCATCCAGCGTACAGCGGCACACTGGTCACCGTATTCGGCGTCGGGCTGACGATGACGAACTGGGCAAGCCTCGTCGCGATCATGGTTTGCGCGCTGCTGGGCTATACTTACCGCGTCGCCGTCGAAGAGCGCGCGCTGCGCGAAAAGATCGGTCCGCCGTACGTCGATTATATGCGGCGGACGCGCCGCTTCATTCCGTTCGTGTTCTAACCCCCGACGAGCGCGTTGAACTGAGCCGATCCGCCGGTTTGACAAATCGGCTAAAATACGGTAAAACAGGGTCTGAAATCGTTTACAAATGTAAACGATTTCAGACCTTATTATTTTCACCACGCCTTCGACCGACTGTACGCGAAAACCAATCCAGGACCTTTCGCCTTATGGTGACATCGACCAGCCAGGACGTAGCGAAAAAAGCCGGCGTATCGGTTGCGACCGTCTCGCGCGTGCTCAACCATTCTCCCCACGTCAGCCCCAACGTCCAACGCAAAGTTCTCCGCGCGGTCAAGGCATTGAACTATCAACCCAATCGCTCCGCGCAGCGCCTGCGCGCCAAACGCAGCCACGTCATCGGCATCATCATCTCCGATATCCAGAATCCATTCTTTACCGCCGTCGTGCGCGGCATCGAAGACATCGCCTACAAACATGGCTACTCCATCGTGCTGTGCAATTCCGACGAAGACGCCGACAAAGAGCAGTTGTATATCAACGTGATGCGCGCCGAGGCGGTCGCCGGCGTGATCCTTGCCAGCACGTCGGAAACCAATCCGCACGTGCATGGTCTCATCGCCCACCACATCCCGGTCGTCGCGATCGACCGGCGCATCAAAGACCGGCAGGTGGACTCGGTTCTCGTCGCCAACGCGCAGGGCGCGTTCGAGGCAGTCACGCATCTGATCGAACTGGGGCACCAACGCATCGGCTTGATCGGCTTGCCGCCAACGCGCACGCCCGGCGTCGAACGGTACGAAGGGTATCAACGCGCGCTGCGCGAACGCGGTCTGCCCGTTTCGCGGAAATACGTCTGCTGGGGAAACGCCAAATTGCAAGGCGGACACGACTGCGCCCTGCAACTGCTCGACCTCCAGCCGCCGATCACCGCCCTGTTCGTCGCGAACAATCTGATGACGCTCGGCGCGCTGAGCGCGCTGCGCGAACGCCAACTCCAAATTCCAAATCAGATTTCAATTGTCGGATTCGATGATATGCCGTGGGCGCCGCTCTTGCAGCCGCCGCTCACCGTGGTCGCGCAGCCGACGTACGAATTGGGACAGCAAGCAGCGGAGCTGTTGGTCGATCGATTGGAACATCAGGAAAAACCGGTCGCGCGACTCCAGCTGCAATCCAACCTGATCGTTCGCGGGTCTACCGGACCAGTGCCAATCTCCGCCTAGATGTTTTACTCGTCGTCCATTTTTGAGCCGGGATCGCTTGCACCGATGTGCCACTGCGCCACGCTGCTGGAATTGCCGGCGGGCGACCTGCTGGCGGCGTGGTTCGCCGGGTCGTTTGAGACCGCGCCCGATCAGGCGATTTACAGCGCGCGCTTTCAATCGGACATGTCGCGTTGGAGCATGCCGGTGGTGATCGCCGATACGCCCGGTCACGCGGACGGTCAGCCGGTGTTGTACGCGCATCCTGACGGATCGATATGGTTGTTCTTCGTGACGATTGAAGGACACGATTGGACGAGCGCGCGGCTCAAACTGCAAACGTCGCCGGATGGACAGCGCTGGAGCGCGCCGCGAATTCTCGACGACCGCGCGGGGTTGATGTTTCGGAGCAAGCCGGTCGAATTGCCGAATGGCAATCTGCTGCTTCCCATTTACGATGAAACGCGGTGGCAATCGCTCTCGCTGATTTCGGCAGACGGCGGCAACACGTGGAAACTGGGACAGCCCATCGTGACGCCGCCCGGCAACATTCATCCGTGCGTCGTTCCGCTCTCCGATGGAAGACTGCTTGCCTACCTGCGCACCGGCGGCGCGGGCGGCTGGATTTGGCAGATGTTCTCTCACGATAACGGCTGGATGTGGGACACGCCAACACCGACACATTTTCCGAATCCAAATTCCGGCATCGATCTGATTCGTCTGCGAAACGGTCATCTGGCGCTGGCGTTCAACGATAGTCCGCATCGCCGCACGCCGCTGCGCGTCGCGCTGTCGTACGACGAAGGTCAAACCTGGGATCATGTTCAAACGCTGGAAGACAGCGACGGCGAATTTTCGTATCCGACGCTGCTGCAAACTCGCGACGGGCGCATTCATTGCGTCTACACGCGCCGCCGCGAAACCATTCAGCACGCGATTTTTGACGAGCTATGGCTCGCAGGGGAAAGCAAATGACAATGAACCACTTGAACATTCGCGGCGCGATCACCGCGCTCGTGACGCCGTTTGACGGCAATGGCAAGGTCGATACAGCCGCGCTGGAGCGGCTGGTCGAGTTCCAAATCCGCGCGGGAGTGCACGGGCTGAATCCGTGCGGGACCACCGGCGAGCACGCGTTGCTCGCGCTCGACGAACGGCAGCGCGTCGCCGAGGTCGTCGTCCGCGCGGCGCGAAAACGCGTGCCGGTGTTCATCCAGACCGGCGCATCCTCGACCGAGGCGACAATTGCGCTCACGCGCCACGCAGAGAAAATCGGCGCGGACGCCGCGACCGTGGTGACGCCGTTCTATTACCGGTACGACGATGCCGCGCTCATCCAGCATTACCAACGCGTCGCCGAGAGCGTGCCGGAGTTTCCGGTGTTCCTCTACAACATTCCACAATTGACCGGCAACAATCTGACGCCCGCCATCGTCGCCGCGATTGCCGAACGGTGCCCCAACGTCCTCGGAATGAAAGACAGCAGCGGCAACCTTCAGCAGGTGATCGATTCGGCGGCGACGCGCGGCGGACGCTTCGGCATCGCGGTCGGCAGCGACGGGCTGGTTCTATCGGCATTGGTTGCCGGCATTCCGGCGTCCGTGACCGGCAATGCCAACGCGCCGCCGGAATTATTCGTCGAGTTGTTCGCGGCGTACTGGCGCGGCGACCTGGCTGCCGCGCA
>DAIDTM010000606.1 GCA_027457205.1 Anaerolineae bacterium
AAATAGACCAGATCGTTCTCGTCCAGCGGCATCGCGTTGACGAGCGCCGCCGTCTGCTGGACGTGCGACGCGGCGTACCGGTCGCCGCCCGCCCCGGCGAGAATCACCAAGCCCACCGCGACGCCGCCGGCTTTGAGGTGATAGACAAGCTGCGCCACATCGTCCGGTGTGTTCGGCTTGCCGAGAAATTTCAGCAGTTCTGCGTCGCCACTCTCCAAGCCGATGTAGACGCGCCGTAGTCCGCGTTCCGCCAACGCGGCAAAATCGCGCGCATGCTTGCGCCGCGTCGTGAACGCGTCGATGAACGAATAAATGCCGTCGAAATGAATCGGACGCTGCGCCTCCCACGCCTTGAGCGCGTCGTGATCGAGATCGCGCGGGTGCAACGCAAATTCGGCGTTGATCGCGGCGAAAATCGGCAGGAGTTGTTCTTGCGGGATGATGAGCGCGTTCGCATCCGCGAGGAAGATCGATTTGCGGTAGCCGAGCGCGCCGCCGAAGAATGAGCGCACATCGCGGATGTGCTGCCGGAACTCGTCGAACGTCTTGACGCGAAAACTACGGTCACGGTAGAATCCGCAGAACGCGCAGTGATTGTACGAGCAGCCCTCGGTGGCTTGGAGAACGAGCGCGAGGTATTGATCGGGCGGGAGGATATTGATCGGCTTGTAGATGAGGTTGAACGTCGCGCGGTCGCGTTCCAGCCGGTCAAGGTCGCATTCCAGAACGCGGTCCAGCGCGTCACGCACTGCCGCGCAATCGTCCGGCGTTGGATCGCCCAGCGGCTGGATCGCCGGATCGCGCAGCGCGGCGCGGTATTCGGAAAGCATTCCGTAGACGCGCGCGAGAAAAGCGCGCGCCTCGTCGGGCGGCAATTCGCGCCGGACGCGATAAGAGAGTCCGGGTTGTGGACCCTCTTGCTTCTCGATAACTCGATTATCCAGACTGCGGCGATAGTTACGCCCCTCGATCCACGCGCCGGTCAGGCGACCTTCCCGGTCATAGTTGAGCGCCAGCGACTGGTCCACCAAGACCGATGTGGCTTCGCGGCGCGCGTTGATCAAGAGGCGGCGACCCGTCGAGGTCTTGAATTCTACGATGGGCATCCTTCGCCTTCGACTTGGCACACTCTCGCAAACAAAATGAGAGCGAAACAGAAACGGTCGTTCTCATTCTACGCTGGCGAGGTACCCGTTCGGTCTGGATACGGTCAAAAAGGGGTCAAAGACAGTGAGACGGTAGACGGTAGTCAGTGGTCCGATGGTCTGCTTCGCGCATTTGTCCGCGTCCACTTCCAAAGTGCAACAAGTTGCCCAACGAATGCCGCCACAGCCAGCGCGGGCGCAACCGGCAAGATCGTAATGCTCGACCAAATCAGCGAATCGGAATGGACAGCGCTGCCACTGGCGCGAAAATCGACTTTGGGCGCGAGACTGGACGGCAGCGCGAGCAGCATCGCCAGCGCGTACAGCACGGCGACGTTTACGACGATGGTCGCTGCGATTTCTGCGGCGACACGCGCGCGCGATGCGTCGGTGCGCAAGCGCATCCGCGCGCCTGCGATCAGCAGCGCGATCAACACGATGAGCTGCCACGCTCCGAGCGCGCTGCCGAGCGCGAACACGGCGCGCACCGTGTCCTGCATCGCCGTCGTCGCAAATTCCACCGGCACGCGATAGTTCGCCGCGACGACGCTGGCAAGTTCAAACGCGTTGTCGCCGCGCCAGAACGTGTGCCACTCGACGATGCGCCACGCGGCGTATGTGCCGCGCAATTCCAGCCACGGCGCGGCAAACGTCGCGGCGAAACCAATCGCGGTGGAGAGGAGGAGGCATTCAATAGGAATGGATTTGCGAGTCATCCTGATTACGCCAAACCCTTCAGTTTTCTGAAAACCCGGAGGGTCTGGGATTGAACGCTATTTTCGGATGAAAGGCAGGAAAATCGACGATGAATTAGATAGTGGAGCCGCAAGATTTGGAGGATTGGGGGTGTCGGGTCCGCCGGGTTGGGTGATCTGAAAATAACTTACCAGCATGGGACCCCAATTCACCACATTTTGGGTTGGTTGTCGACGCGTCGGAGCATGGCCCGGCCAAACGGCCCCTACTGCAAAATCGTACCGAGTGGCATTATAGAAACTACTGGCATTTGGTGGAAAGAATACGGAAACACCATGACTATTGTTCAAATTCCAGGCGTTACCTTTGTATTTTCCACTAAGGCGAACGTTGTTGATGACGTAGCCATTCGTGGCGTTCATGACCGTTTGGGCTTCACTTTGGATGGTGGGATCAGAGATCCGATTGCTAATTTGGCTGGCGAAGTCGTACAGGTCAACGTATTGGTCTTGGGAATTCAGTAAATAATCCCAGTTAGAATCGAATTTTTGAGTCGCCTCGCGGGCTGATGAAACTTGCGAGGCGTAAGTGCCCATTTGGGAATTGATGCTTGATGCCAAGCTGTTGACGCTAGAGACCAAGTTACTCACTTGCCCCAAGTCAACAGCAGATAGAGTATATGGCAGAGAAGGATAGGTGTTGTTCATCCAATTTGCATATTGAGTAACGATTGCATTGGCAAAATCGTGTGGCGAGATTGACGCTGTGATACTTGAGATATAGTTGGTGTAAGGGCCAGATACACCATTGGGTGGAATGAATATTTCGTTCTCGCTTGCTACGTAGTAGCTGGCGTAGTTCTGGATCTGATAAGCATCCTCAGTCATTGCCATGAAACAAGAGTCCGCGAAAATCACATCAATTTTGTTTGCACCATTCGAGGTCGCTGTCGCCAAAGCATTCCCAAGATTCATGATCGTTAGCCAAGCATTACTGCCAGTCGTCGAGTCGAGAGCAGTTCCATTTAAACCAGTTCCGTGGTCAGAAATGATAAGGGCGTAATGCTGTGCTGGAAAGTTGGTACGTGCCCACGTGATAAAATTGCTCAAGGTAGTTGGGTTGCTCATATCTAGTTCAGATGGACTCGGCGTCCACATATCCGCGCCCTCAGTATAATTTGCGAGCTGGTTGAGATTAGTATCGTATTTGACCTTGTAATAAGCGTCTTTACCGCTACCACTGCGATCCCAGGCGACAACGATGTTAACACATGGGTTGTTTGCCACACTCTCATATTGGTTGAAAACGCTAAAGTAATTGGAATCCAGACTGAGAATACCATTTTGGTCCCCATCTAGATAAACCATGACCGTCCAAGGAATAACGCTGGCTGGACAGCCGATGAAATTCTGCCCCGTTGCATTCGGTGGCACGGTTGCGATGAGCGCAGTCGGCGAGAATGTATAGCCGCTCATTGTTGGTGTAACTGTATATGTGCCCGCCGCCAGCCCACTCAGCGTGTAGTTGCCATTGCTGTCTGTTGTGGCAGTGTCTCCGATGCCATCAGAAATGGTCACGCCGGAGACAGGGTTGCTGCCGCTATCAGTCACTTGGCCGGAGATGGCGAATCCTCCTGATAGTCCCACAACACCCACTGGCGTGGAACGATCTGTTGCCGTTCCATCGCCCAGCTCTCCATCAGCGTTGTATCCCCAGCACTTAGCACCGCTGCCGGTCAGCACACATGTGTGATAACCCCCTCCTCCAGTGAACGCAATCACTCCGCTCAAGTTGTTGCTGCACGATGCGTCTGCACACACATTAACTGCTGTCAGACTACCGGTTGTCGTGCCGTTGCCAAGTTGACTGCGAGCATTGTCTCCCCAGCACTTGACGCCACCGCTTGACATCAGCGCGCAGGTGTGTCTGTAACCTGCAGCGATCGCGCTCACTCCGCCGTTCAACACGGTCACGTCGACAGGCATGTAACGATCCGTCGTCGTACCGTCGCCGAGTTGACCGTAGCCATTGTAGCCCCAGCATTTGACGCTGCCGCTGAACATCAGCGCACAGGTGTGGTAAAGACCTGCGAATATTGCACTCACTCCGCTCAAGGTGCTGGTACACGAGGAGTCTGCACACACATCCACTGGTGTCAGAACAGTTGTTGTCGTGCCATTGCCTAGTTGACCGTAAAAGTTGTTCCCCCAGCATTTGACCCCTCCACTTAACATCAGCGCACAAGTGTGCCAGCCCTCTGTGACAATCTGGCTCACCCCGCTCGTCAGCCCGCTTACATCCACCGGGGTATGACGATCTGTCATCGTACCGTCACCCAGCATCCCGTTGTTTTGTCCCCAACATTTGACACCACCACCTATAAGTGCACACGCATGTTTATCGCCCGCGGCAATTGCTGTTACTCCGCTCAGGGTGCTGGTGCATGACGAGTCTGCGCACACATCAACAGGTGTGCTACGATCCGTAAGCGTACCGTCACCGACTTCGCCGGAGGCATTGTACCCCCAACACTTGACCCCACCACTCGTCGTCAACGCACAAGTGCTCTCTTCCCCTGGGGCAATCATACTTATAAGGTTTGTCGGCACGCTCACGTTCATTGGTGTGAGGCTGCACACACCCGCCGCGCAGGGCGTTCCAACGCCACCATCGCCGAGTTGACCGTAGGCATTGTAGCCCCAACACTTGACGCCGCCATCGCTCGTCAACGCACACGTATGCTGATAACCTGCAGCAATCGCAATGGGGTTTTGCATGACTCCCATCGGCGAGATGACAGGCGAATGTGCATCGATCGCGTTGGATTGTGCTTCGCTTGGAGTTAGCAAAACTTCCATGACAGTCATCGCGAAAAGAGTGAGTACTATAGAGAGCTTCGTTTTCATCATTCTTTTCCCCATCTAAAAAATGGCTGTCGCTAACGCGCATGGACGCGTCAAACGACAGCCGTTATTCCAATTTCCGATCTACTGTGTTCAAATCGAGTCCCTGAATGGCTAGGCATATCTTCGCCTTTCAGCGTATCAGCCTTGATACAAGTCCAATATTCCGCTACCCCAGGGACAAAACCAAGCTTACGGCTTGATTATAACGTGTCTGCTCCAGCACGTCAAATTTCGATTCCGCGCTGTCAAAAACAAAAAGCCCACCGCTTTGATTGCGATGGGCTTGTTGTTCGACGGATCTATTTTTTCTTCGCGCGCTTGGTCACTTTTCTTTTCGCCGGCTTCTTCACCACCCGCTTCGCCAACTTTCTCGCTGGTTCCTTCGCCACGCGCGTTTTCGGCGCGGGCAGCAATTCCAGCTTCTCAATCGGCACCGCGACTTCGGCGCGAATCTCTTCCGGCGGCTGCGTAAAGTACGTCTCCATCGGCGCGCCGGAATCACGGTAGCCCTGCGCGCGCAGCCAATTGTACACCTCATTGTACGCCGGTCCAATGTTCTGATCGCCCTGGTACATGATCGTCGCGACCTTCACGCCGCCGATCTCCTTGACCTGCACCTCGCCTGATCCTTGCGCGTCCGGCGCGACCGGCACGCACAGATCGCTCCGCATCTTTTCCGGCGCGACCTTGCTCGGATCGTCGTAAAAGATACCGATGGGCGCGCCCAGCGGCTCAAGCCGGTTGGCGTCGAGCCATGCAAACAACTTGCCGAATCCTTGCTCCGTCGATTCGCCGTACGGACCGATCATCGTCACGTACGCCACGCGCATCTCGGGAAACTGTTTGATCTCTGGCATTTCTACCTCCCCTTGAAAACACGACAGACGCTCGATGGATTCTATGCTCCAACCTACCGAGGAGAATGTCAATCCTTCAAATACATCAGCCCCAAAGCAACCACAGTCGTCCAAGCCAGCACTTTGAACTCGCCGGCAGCGAGCGCGGCTTGTAGTTCTGCGCGGCTGAGCAGCAACAACTCCTGTTCCTCCAAATCGTCGGCGTGGCGCTCTTGCACGCGGTGCGCGCCGCGCGCAAGAAACAAATGCCCGGTCGCCGCGCCGCGATTCGCATCGACGATGTACGACCCGAGCGTGATCCACTCGCGCGCGACACAGCCAGTCTCTTCCAGCAATTCGCGCTGGGCGGTCGTCAGCGCGTCTTCGCCGGGTTCCAGGTAACCGCCGACTGGCGCAAGTGATGTACCATCGATGGCATATTTGGTCTGGCGAAAGCAGAGAAATTTCTTCTCGTCCGTTTCGACAAGAACGTTGATATAATCCGGCGTGATGATCCAGGGCCAGTTTTCGATGACGCGACCATCGTGCAACTCGACGGTATGATTCTCAACCGTCAGCCATTTGCCGAAATCGACGATCTTTTGGCGCGAAAGCGTTTTCCAGGAATCCATTTTCTTCGACATCACGAGTACACGGCTTTGAGTACGCGCAGCGCGCGGAGCGTGACCCACTTGCTCACGCTTCCTTGCGGCTCGATGTCTTGCCACATTTTTCCCACGTAGGCGTACTGATTTTTCCAGCGCCCCTGCGCGTCTTGCTTCGACAGCAGCCATCCGATTGCACTGTTCAAGTGCTTGTCACGCGCGCGTCCCAGTTCCACGAGGATTTCCAAATTTTGCAAAACGTCCGCCACATAGCCCGAAGGAAATCCCAGTTTGAACCAACTCGAACTGACGCGCCCGTCGCCCGCCGGATAATTTGCGCGCGCCGGATCACGGCTCAACAAAAATGCCACGCCCACACGGATCGCTTTCTTCACCTGCGCGTTACGCGATTCTTCGGGAACGCGTGCGAGCGCGCGCAGCGCTTTGATCGCACCCCAGGCGCACGGTTCACCGTAATTCGCCGCGCATGCAAAGCCGGGACCGCGCGTGCCCGATTTATAATACTCATCGAACTCGTCACCCGTGATCGAATGCGCCTGCCATTCCATCGCGCGTTGCACGCGTTCGTCATCGGCGTAACCAAAATTCAAAAACGCCCGCAGGAGATTTCCATTCAAACAGTGAATCGCTGAGCTATTGGGGGGCTGCACGACATGAAAGCCGCCGCGCGCACTGAATCCACCGTTCGGGGCTTGCGAATGTTGCAGAACGTACTCGCACGCACGGCGAAGGCGCGGATCATGTCCATCCGCGCCGAGTTGATCGAGGAAGATGAGCGACCACACGGTGCTGCGATATTTGGGCGAATAACCCGCGCCGGGATTTTGCCAATAGCCGTCGGGGTGCATCGCGTCGAGGATCGCTTTCACGGGTCCGCTCGCATGGATGGCGCGCTTTGCCGCGACGACCTCGCGATCATCGCGCGCGCGGTCGAGCAAATCGGTCAGCGCGAAATACTGCACCGAGGGATTTTCTGATTCGAGCAGCCACGGAATCGGATTGCCGTTCAGTTTAGATTGCCAGTCTTTCATTGCACCTCCAATCCGCGCGCGACCAATGACGGGCGTCACTCTTCGTCGTCGCGCGACTCAACACCGGTCAACCGATCGACCAACGAACTACCAACACCGCCGAGCGCGTCGGTCGGCAAATAATGAATCGCGGAGGCATCGAACAAAACGTTCGCGCTCGCCGGGAAATCCTCATCGCCGGCGTAGTAAACCGCCGCGACGCGCACGCGCGGCAGCGCATCGAACGCGAATGCCGCGTCGCCGACATCGAGCTTGATGCCGCTGAGAGTTTTCGCCGCGCGCTCGAACACGCCGACGTGGTTGTCGATGGCTTTGGCGAGCCGGTCGCCGCTGTAGCTCTGGTACGCCTGATGGTAGAACATACCGCCGGGCAATTCGCGAAACGCGAGCCATTTGCCCGCGAGCGGCACGCCGTCAGCGGTCAGCAGATAGTAAAAGAACATGCTGGAACGATTCAGCCCGCACTCCTTGCCGGTCGCCTCGACGCGAACAGTAAGTTCAGGAAAAGTGATGATGTGCGTCTCGCCGTAGAATTTGACACGCAACACGCCCGCGCTGAATTCCACGCCCGCGCGCACGGCAATCTCGCGCGGGTCGCGCTGGCGCAGTTCCGCGCGCTGCGCGGCAACCTGCGCGACCATCTTTTCATGCATCGGTGTTGTCATTCGTAAACTTTTTCTCCTTCGGTTTCAGCGTTCACCGCGTCCAACTCCACGTCGCGCGCGGTTGGCTTGGCGGCGAATAGTTCCTTGTAGTACTCGTGCTGGATCACGAGGTCCATAATCTCGTTCGTCCCCGTACAGATCATCATCAGCCGCGCGTCGCGCAGCAATCGCTCGATAGGATAGACGTTGGTGTAGCCGATGCCGCCCATCACCTGCATCGCCGCATTCACCACATCCCACGCCATCGTCGTCGCGAATTTTTTCGATTCGGACACCAGCCGCCGCACGCGCCGCGGCTCGTCCCCCGCGTCGATAGCACGCGCGGTCTCGTGCGTGAGCGCGCGCGCCGCGTCGAGCCGCGTAACGCTCTCGGCGATCTGGAAACTGACGCCTTCAAACTCGCGGATCTTCTGCCCGAACGCGCGCCGCCGGTCCGCGTACCGCGCAGCGATCTCGATGGCGGCGCGCGCCAGACCAAGCGCGCCCGCCGCGCTCGTCATCCGTTCGGGAATCATCATCTGGTTGAAAATCTCTTCCGCGCCATTCTCGCGCCCAACCAGATTCTCCGCCGGCACACGCGCGTCGCGGAAATAGACGCGCCCGGTACCGCCGCCGCGCGTCCCCATCAAGCCGTAAACGTGCTGCACCTCCACGCCCGCGCCGCGCTCGACGATGAACGCGCTAATGTCACGCGGCTTGTCGCCGGTGCGCGCGTAGACGAGGAAATAGTCCGCACCTTCCGCGCCGACGATGAATCGTTTCTGCCCGTTCAACACGTACCCGTCACCGTCGCGCGTCGCGCGCGTCGTCGCGCCGAAGAAATCCGAGCCGCCGCGCGGTTCGGTCAGCGCCTCTGCGACCGTCAGCTTCGCTTCGAGCGCGGCGCGTAAATACTTGTCTTTTTGCGCGCGGGTGCCAAACACATTGATCGCCTCGCCGACAATCGACGGCAACGAGTAGAGGCACGCGAGACTTGCGCCCAGCACGCCGATCTCTTCGAGCGCGAGCACCTCGAACGACCAGTTCAGCCCGCGTCCGCCAAACTCTTCGGGAAAGCGGACGCCGAGCAAACGCCGCGCGGCGAGATTCTGCAAATACTCGCGCGGATAGCGCACTTGGTCGGCGTCCATATCGATCAGGAGTTGGCGCGGCACCTCGCGCGCAAACGCGCGCGCCTCGTCGCGTAGTTTCCGCTGTTCTTCGGTCAACAGGATGTCCAACATCATCGCCTCCTTCGCCGCAAGACCCGTCATGAACCGATTTCTGGTCTGCGCGCGGACTCGCGCACGAACAGCGCGAGAATCATGACGACCAGGAACGATCCGATGAGATTCGCGATCAGCGGCGCGCGCAATCCGCCCCACGCGTACAGCACGCCGCCGAGGATCGACGCGGGGAACGCGATCAAACCGCGAAACATGTTGAGCCGTCCAAACGCTTCGGCGCGCTCCGCCGCGCTCACCTCGCGCGTCAGGTACGTGCTGACCGTCGGAACCCAGGTCGCCGCCGACGCCGCAAAGAGAATTTGCGACGCGACGAACACCTCGAATTGTGTCTGCGTAATCCAGATCAGCATCAGCGGGATGCCCAGTGCTTCCGAGAAAACCATCATCCACTTGGTGCGGTGCTGATCGATATACCGCCCAATCGGCATTTGCATGATCGCCCACGCCAGCGACATGACGCTCGACATGATTCCGAGCTGTTCCGCCGAGAAATGGTACGTATCGGTGATCATTCCGTAGAGCAAACCCCAGCCGATACCCCAGGCAAACGAATCGCCGGCGACGGCGATGAAAAAGCCGAGCAGTTCTCGGGGCGGAACGATCGCGCGCAACATCGCGCGGCTGATCTCGCGCCAGCCCACGTCGATGCCGGTCGACGCGCGCGTTTCGCGCAGGTACCGCCACGCAAGGAACAAGCCGATGGCTTCGAGCGCGAGACAGATCGGAAAGATGCTGATGTAACCGAATCGGTCCGCCAGCGCACCGGCGAGCGCGGGCACGACGATGCCCGGCAGCATTCCGGCAAGCACGATCGCGCTGAACGCGCTGCCGTGCCGCTCGCTCACCGACTCGGCGGTCATCGAAGTTCGCGCCGGATTCGCCAGCGCCGAGATGCCCAGCGCGAACACGCCGAGCAAAAGCAGCGTCCAAAAGTTCAGCGCGCCGGACAGCCAGAAAAGCGCGTAGCCGATGACGTAGGCGAGACTCGCGAGAAGGATGAAGGGTTTGCGTCCCAACTGGTCGGCGAACCAGCCGCCCAGCGGTTGAACCAGTGTGGTGACGATCCCGTTCATCCCACCGAGACTGTTCAGCAAACCTAGCGTTGGCATCGACGCGCCCAGACTCAACACGAACGGCTGCCAGATGACGCCGTACGCGCTGGTGTGCGCGCCGCGCAGAAACGCCGTCGCTCCGAGGATAGATAGGTTGACGCGTTGGTCGCGCGGAGTGGTCTCGTGCTCTGCCGTCACGTGCTGAACGCTGACGCCTGCGCGACTCGTTCCTGGTATGCCCGCAGTTCGCGCTCGATCTCGGTCTTGTCCCAGTCGAGGAAATCGCCGAGGCGCGCGGCGACTTGCGGCGCGACGCGCATTCCCATATCGCGCGACTCGTTGAGAATGTGCATGCGGCGCTCCAGGATGTCGGTCGTCGTCATCGCCATCTCCTGCTCGATGGCGTACGGCACTTCCGCCCAGATGTACGGCAGTCCTTCGATCATTGGCTGAGCCAGCTGCGGATCGCGCCGGGCGATGTCCAGCACGCGGTTCATTTCCGGTCCGTGCGCGTGATGGAGGTGCTCGATCACTTCCGGCGGCAAGCCATCCGCCGTTGTCGTGTCGTTGACTTCGACGAGCGGTGTGCGCGCGGTCATACACTTGGACTGCGGCGCGATGTTGTATTCCGCGCGCAGCCGCTTTTCCACCAGATTCACCAACTCTTCCGCCATCGAGCGGTACGTCGTCAGTTTGCCGCCGGCAATCGTCACCAGACCGGACGCGGTCGTCCAGATTTCGTGCTCGCGCGAGGTCTTGGTCGCGCTTTTGCCTTGCTGCGCCACCAACGGGCGCAAGCCGGCGTACGTGCTAATCACGTCCGATCTTTTCAGCGGCGCGCCGGGGAACGCGTGCTGCGCTGCCGCGATCACGTAATCGACATCCGCCGCGTCTGCGTAGACGTGATCTGGATCACCGCTGAAATCGGTATCGGTCGTGCCGACGATGGAGAAATTGCCCCAGGGAATCACAAACATCAAGCGACCGTCGGTGTAACTCGGAAACGCCACCGCGCTGTCGCCGCCGATTTTCTCGCGCGGGACGAAGAGGTGAACCCCTTTCGTCGGACGCATCCGGCGCGGCGCGCGCGGATCGTCGAGCTGCAGCAAGGTGTCAGTCCACGGTCCGGTCGCGTTGACGACAACCCGCGCGTGAATATCCAGCGTACCGCCGCGCCGCGTATCGTGCGCCTGCACACCCACCACCTTGCCATCTTTCTTCGACAGCGCGTCCACTTGCGTATAACTGGCGATTACCGCGCCGTGTCGGTGCGCCGCGCGGATCGTTTCGAGCGTGAGCCGCGCGTCGTCCACCTGTCCGTCGTAATAGTGCGCGCCGCCGTTGATGTTACGAACGTCGATGCCCTGCATCCGCCGCGCGATCTCCGGATTCGAAAACATCTCGTGTCGCTTGAAATTGCGGAAGAGCGCGAGTCCGTCGTACATCCATAGCCCGATGTCGATCATCCACGCGGGCCAGCGCGCGTCGCGATAGACCGGAAAGAGGAACGGCAGCGGCTGCACCAAATGCGGCGCGATCTGCCATAGTGTGCGGCGCTCGCGGCTCGCCTCAAACACCAAGCCAAACTCGAACAGTTCAAGATAGCGCACGCCGCCGTGCACCAGTTTGGACGATTTACTCGACGTGCCGCTCGCAAAATCACCCTTGTCGATCAGCGCGACCTTATAGCCGCGCATCGCCGCGTCACGCGCGACGCCCGCGCCAGTAATGCCGCCGCCGACGATCAGAATGTCGTACACGTCCTGCCGCAACTGCTGCAAATTCGCCAGCCGCGTCTTTGCCGAAAATTCACCGTTGGGTTGTACTGTCATGATTTCCTCAATGCCAGTCGTCAGTAATCAGTTTTCAGTATTCAGTAATCAGATTAGAGACTGCCGTCAGAAGACTGTATACTGGATACTGAACATTGACTATTGAAAGATTTTTCCTGGATTCATAATATCGTTTGGATCCAGCGCTTGCTTCACCGCGCGGAGTGCGTCCATGCCCCGCGCGCCGATCTCTTTCTCCATCCACGGCGCGTGCTCGTAGCCAACGCCGTGATGGTGGGTGAGCGTGCCGCCGTTTGCCATGATGCAATCGGTTGCCGCGCGCTTGATCGTTTCCCATTGCTCGATCTCTTTGCCGCGCGCCATCCGCGCGAGAAACGTGACGTACAGACTCGCGCCGTCGCGATAGCAGTGCGAGACGTGCGTCATCACCAGCGCGCGCGCGCCGGTGGACGCGGCAGCGTCTGCGATCGCCGCCGCGAGTTTGCCGTGGAGTCGTTCCAGATTCTCCCACGTCGTCGCCGTCTCCAGCGTATCGACCAGCACGCCGCGATCCATCAGGACGGCGCGCAGGTACGGCGTCTCGTACCGATCGCGCAGCCAGGCGCGCGCGACGCCGTGTCCTAGATCGAACGCGCCGTGCGCTCGGCAGACTGCCAGCCCGCGCGCTTGCTCCGCGCTCACCGCGTCTGCGCTGCCCTCGAAACCAAGAATCATCAGCGCGCCGCGCTCGAACGAATAGCCCAGCGCGGTGACCGCGCGGATGCCAATGCGCTCCGTGAATCCTTTCCAGCCCGTCGATGCCTCGCGCAGCGAAAAGAAACTGCGCGTCTCGTCCTCGTCGGACAGCCGCACGGTTGCCGGCGCAATATCGCTTTGCAGCATATCGCGGATTGCGACGACGCCATCGCCAAAGCGCTTGAACAGCAGCGCGCGGTAATCGCTCGCCTTAGGTAACTCGTGCAGACGCATCGTCGCCTGCGTGATGACGCCCAGCGTTCCCTCGCTGCCGATGACCAGTTGCAGGAACGACGGACCCGCCGACGTTGCCGGCGCGGCGCGCGTTTCGACGATGCCGCGCGGCGAGCGCGTGACCGTCACGCTCGACCTCGCGCGATTGAATCGATTGATCGCGCTCGACGCAGTGTCACAGACCGCGACCATCGAGGCGGGCATCCTCGGTCCCGATCTGGAACGCGAGCTGAACGCACACGGCTTGACGCTCGGGCACCTGCCGCAGTCGTTTGAGTTCTCGACGCTCGGCGGATGGATTGCGACGCGCGGCGCGGGTTTGGCATCGACCAAGTATGG
>DAIDTM010000607.1 GCA_027457205.1 Anaerolineae bacterium
GTGTGATCGGTTCCGGAAGCGTAGCCGGCGCAGGCGGCATCGTCGGCGCGGCTGCCTTTCTCGGCGTGGTCGGCGGTAGCGTGGGCGGTGGCGGAACTGCCGGCGCGAAATCGGCGACGTAGAGATCGAGCATTTCCTGCGGATCGACGCCGAGGTAGTTGGAATAGGACCGAATCAAGCCGCGCAGAAATGGCTCCGGCGGCAGGCTTGCGAAATCGCCTTCCTCCAGCGCCTGAATCACATTCGCGCGGATGCGCGTATCGATTTCGACCTGAAGCGGAGAAATGCTGCGCGTCTCGCGCGCTTGGCGTAAGCGTTCACCTAAAAGAGACATCGCTTGGACTATATAACGGCTATATTGAAAAGTCAAATCCCGCGTCTTGTCGGCGCGCCCGGGTTGTGCTATAATCCACTTGCTCCGATAATGCGAGTGGAGGATCGATTGGCAAAGCCAAGTACGGCAAGCACGGGTCTGCGAGTTATTGTTTTTCTATTGATTGCTCTTTTTGTTTGCGGCGGAGTTTTCTTCGGTTACCAAATCTACGACACGGTGCGTCAAGCGGTGTTGACACTGGGACTACCGGACATTGGCAATTTACCGTCGCTCGCTATCGGCGCGCAGCCGGCGAATGCGAGTCTGCCTAATATCGCGGCGGGCGAGCGCGTCAACGTGCTGTTTCTGGGGATTGACCGGCGACCGACGGAAAAATGTCCATGCCGCACCGACGTGATGATGCTGGCGACGCTCGATCCCAAGACCAACACTGCCGGCTTGGTCACCATTCCGCGCGATCTGTATGTACCGATTCCCGGCGTCCATGAGGATCGCATCAACACGGCGATGTTTTACGGCGACTTGTACAAGTACCCGGGCGGCGGTCCGGCGCTGGCAAAGAAAACCGTCGAGTACAATCTGGGTCGCCGCGTCGACTATTACGTGCTCGTCGATTTCGGCGGCTTTCGCAAAGTTGTCGACACGCTCGGCGGGATTGATATTTGTGTACCGAAAGCCATCGACGATCCGACGTATCCGGATATGAACTATGGTTACAAGCCGATTCACATCCCGGCGGGCTGCCAGCACATGGACGGCGACGTTGCGCTGGAGTACGCGCGCTCGCGGCACCAAGACAGCGATTTCGGGCGATCCAAGCGGCAGGTCCAAATTCTTTTGGCGCTCCGCGACAAGGCGCTGCGGCTCGATCTGCTGCCCAAATTGCCCACGCTGATTCCGACGATGTGGAACACGTTTGAAACCGATATGAGTCCGCAAGTCGTGCTGGCGCTAGCGGCAGCGGCATCCAAGGTCAAGACCGAAGACATCAAGACCGCCAGTATCGACCAGACGATGACGGTGGAGTTTGTCACGAACGCGGGCGCGGACGTGCTGTGGCCCGATCGCGCCAAGATCGGGCAGTTAATGCAGGAAGTGATTCCGACGGACAATACAACGACGAATCCGTCCGCCCAGCTCGCGCAAGAAGCCGCGCACGTGTTAGTATTGAACGGTTCCAAGACGCCGCTGGCGGCGGAGCATACCGCCCAGTACTTGCAAGCGCAAGGATTCCAGGTCACCGCGTACGGCAACGCCGACCGTTTTGATTATCCCAATACGGTGTTGATCGATTACACCGGCAACAAGAATGCGACGATCACTGCGCTCGCCAACATTTTTCACGTCGGACCTGAAAATATCCGGCGAGTCACGGATGTCAAGACGAGCGCAGACATCAGCGTCATTCTGGGCGCAGACTGGACGCCGCCGGCAACCACGACGCCGTAGACGCAGGAGCTGAGTACAGAAATAGCCAAGCCGACCTCACACGCAGGTCGGCTTCTTCATTTGCTGCGCGTCCCGCAACAGACCGGCGCAAGGGTCAGCTCGCCGGCAGCGTGAAATGAAAAGTGGAACCCTTGCCTTCCACGCTTTCCGCCCAAATTCTGCCGCCGTGCCCCTCGACGATGTGCTTGGCAATCGCCAGTCCCAAGCCAGTGCCGCGCGCCTCGCCCTGTCCGCGTGAACGGTCTACCTTGTAAAATCGCTCGAAGATTCGCGGCAGGTCGCGCGCCGGAATGCCGGTGCCGCTGTCTTCCACCTGGATTTCGATATTGTCGCCGGCAGCAAGCGCGCGCACGGCGATTCGTCCGTTTGCCGGCGTAAACTTGATCGCATTGTGCAGGAGGTTACTCAGCACACGGCGCACGCCATCTGGGTCGGCGAGCGCGCGCGCCGCCGGCGATGCCTGCGCGTCGATCACAATCTGCTTGCGCCGAATCTGCGGCTGAAGCAGCTGGACGACTTGGTCGATCAACTCGGCGATGGGCACATCCACGAGCTTGATCGGCATTTGCCCCGATTCAATCAGTGCCAGGTCCATCAATTCCGTCGTCAATTGGTGCAGCGCGTCGATCTGTCCACGCATTTTGCCGAGCCACTCGTTCGCGGCGGCTGGATTCTGCTGGATTTCGTTCGCCACCGTATCGACGAGCAATCGCAGCGTGGCGACTGGCGTTCGGAGTTCGTGCGAAATATTGGCGACGAACTCGCGGCGCACTTGACCCAGTCGCTGCAACTCGGTGACCTCGCTGATGCCGATCACCGCGCCGCACGACGAATCCGCGGCGCACGCGCGCACCGTGACCTGGAATGCGCGTTCGTCGTTGACGACGCTTTGCGACAATAGCTCGGCGCGTCCCGCCAGAATCTCCGCGACGAGCGGCTGCACCTGCAAGCCCCACGCGATCTCGCCGAACGAACGGGCGTCACCGGTCAGGTTGAGCAAGCGCCGCGCCGATTCGTTGATGAAAACGATTTGCTGTTTGGCGTCGATCAGGATGATCCCTTCGCCGATGCTGCGCGTTACCAGATCCCACCGCGCGCGCAGCTGGTTCGATTCATCGCGCGCGCGGTCGCGCTCGCGCCTCACGGTCTCTGCCTCGCGTTGCGTCGCCTGCAAGTGTATCCACAGGACTCGGGACAGAACGAGCAACGCGGCGAGGATCGCCGCGCCAATCAGCCACTCCATTGCGTTTCAACCTTCAAACCGATAGCCAATACCGCGCACCGTTTCGATGCGGCGCGGGCTTGCCGGATCGTCTTCGATTTTTTCGCGCAGCCAGCGGATGTGAACGTCCACCGTCCGAGTGTCCCCGCCAAAATCAAAGCCCCAGACGCGCTGCAAGAGCAAGTCTCGCGTTAGCACCGCGCCCTTGTGCCGAATCAGTTCTGCCAGCAAATCAAATTCTTTCGGCGCGAGGTTGAGCTGCTGGTCGGCGCGGTAGGCGCGATGTCCAACCAGGTCTAGCGCGAGATCGCCCGACTCGAGTTTGGTGCTGGGTTCGCGGTGTCCGCGCCGCAGCACCGCGCGCAGGCGCGCCAGTAGTTCACCGAGCGAAAACGGCTTGACGATATAGTCGTCCGCGCCGCTGTCCAGCCCGACGATGCGGTCGACCTCGCCGCTGCGTGCGGTTAGGAGCACAATGGGCACATCGGTCTCGTGGCGCAGCGCGCGGCACACGCTCAGCCCGTCGAGTTCAGGCAGCATAATATCGAGCAGAACGAGGTCGGGCTTGCGCTCGCGCGCGAGGTCTAGCGCGGCGATGCCGCTGCTCGCTTCGATCACCGCATAACCTTCGCGCGTGAGATTGTAGCTGAGCGTTTCGCGCATCGTTTGATCGTCTTCGACAATCAGCAGTTTGGTCATACGTGTATCTGGAGCAATGATTCTTTGAGTAATTCGCGTAGGCGATCTTCTATGGCATCCGCCGTGTGATGGAACGCGGCGAGTCGTTCGACAACGTCGCCGGGCGCGGCGGCAGGATCGGGCAGCGCCCAGTGTAGACGCCTAGTGGCGCGCAGAAAAACCGGGCAGACCTCTTCCGCGCACAGCGTAATCGCGTAATCGAAATAGTCGTCCGCAAATTCGACGACGCTCTTGGAGCGTTGCCGTGAAATGTCGATGCCGCGTTCTTGCATCGCGCGAATCGCGAGTGGATGTACGGACGACGGCTCGCTGCCAGCGCTGAACACCTGAGCGCGGTCTCCCGCCATCGCGCGCAACAATCCCTCTGCCATCTGCGACCGCGCGGAGTTGTGGACGCACAAGAATAACACGCGGATCATTGTCGCTCCTGGTAACTCAAGTCGCCGGTCGCTCGATGTTCAACTCTTCGAGTTGTCCGGTTGCCGCGTAGATCACGCGCTCGCCGATGTTCGTGATCCGGTCGCCGATGCGTTCCAGATTGTGCGCGGCGAAAAGCAGGTTCAGCGCGCGGTTGACGGTGCGTGGGTCTTGCATCACATAGGTCAACAGCTCGCGAAAGATTTGCTGGTAGAGATTGTCGATCTCGTCATCGCGATTGCACACCGCGCGTCCCATCGCCGCGTCTTTGCGCGAGAACGCGTCGAGCGATTGGTTGAGCATCGACTGCGTGATCTCTGCCATCCGCGGAATATCGATCAGCGGCTTGAGCAGCGGCTCGTCGCCCATGTGGATCACGATTTCGCCCAGGTTCTTGGAGTGGTCGGCGATGCGCTCCAGCTCGATGGCGATGAGCAGAATCGAAATGATCTCGCGCAGGTCGCTCGCCAGCGGCTGCTGCGTCGCGATTAATTCGTAGCACTGCTCTTCGATGCTGTAGCGAACGCGATTGATCTCGGCGTCGTGCGCGATAATGGCTTGCGCCAGCGCGCGGTCGCGCGTCTTGAGCGCGTTCACACCCTCGCCGATCGTGCGCTCGGTGTCCATTCCTAGCTGAAGCAGCTGATTTTTGAGATTGGCGAGTTCGCCGCCGAAAGTATCGCGAGGCATTCTCAACTCCATTTCAGACGCGCAGGATTCACGTCACAAATCACGCTGCGCGTTTCCTTTATCCGAACCGTCCGGTAATATAATCTTCCGTTTCCTTCTGGTGCGGATTGGTAAAGATTTCTTTCGTCGGACCAAATTCTACGAGTGTGCCGGCGCGCTGCGCGTTCATGTTCATAAACGCGGTGAAATCGGACGCGCGCGCGGCTTGCTGCATGTTGTGCGTCACAATAACGATGGTGTACTCGTCACGCAATTGGTGCATCAATTCCTCGATCTTGTACGTCGCGATTGGGTCGAGCGCGGACGCTGGCTCGTCCATCAAAACCACTTCCGGCTCAACCGCGAGCGCGCGCGCGATGCACAGTCGTTGCTGCTGTCCACCCGAAAGCGCAAATCCGCTTTCGTGTAATTTCTCCTTGACCTCATCCCACAACGCCGCCGCGCGCAGCGATTTTTCGACAATCGCGTCGAGGTCGGCGCGATGGTTGACGCCGAGCAAACGCGGACCGAACGTGACGTTGTCGTAAATCGATTTTGGAAATGGGTTGGGACGCTGAAACACCATACCGACGCGCCGTCGCACGTCCACCACGTCGACGTTCGGCGCGTAAATGCTCTCATCGTCCAGCAGCACGTCACCCTCGACGCGCGCGTTGGGCACTAGATCGCCCATCCGATTCAACGTTCGTAGCAGCGTCGATTTGCCGCAGCCGGACGATCCAATAATCGCGGTGATGCGGCGGTCGGGCACGTCCAGACTGACGTCGGCGACGGCGCGAAACGCGCCGTAGTAGAAATTCAAATTCGTCACGCGCATTTTAACCGTTGTCGTGGGCGCATCGGCGGTTTCGTTGCTCGCCAGCGCGCGGGTGAATATTCTCAGCGATTGATTCGTAGACATTTTTCGATGGTCTCCATCAAGCCAGACGCAGTCGCCGCGTGCGCCACCACGTCAGCAAACGCGCCGCGATGTTCAAGCCGAGTACCGCTGCGATCAGCACAAACGCGGTTGCCCACGCTTTGGCGTGCCAGTCCTGGTACGGCGAAATCGCGTAGACAAAGATCGTCTGCGGCAGCGTGGCGATCGGCTGGCTGAGGTCTGTGTTGAAAAACGGATTGCCGAACGCGGTGAAGATCATCGGCGCGGTTTCGCCGGCGACGCGTGCGATGCCGAGCATCACGCCGGTGACAATGCCGTTCAGCGCGGCAGGCAGCAGCACTTGAAGCGAGGTCTTCCAGTTCGACGCGCCGAGCGCTAGCGATCCTTCACGCAAATTACGCGGCACCAGTTTGAGCATTTCTTCCGTCGTCCGCAGCACCGGCGGCACCATAATGACCGCGAGCGCGACGCTGCCGGCGAGCGCGGAGAAATGTCGCTGCGGTAGAACGACGAGCGCGTACGCGAACATTCCGACGACGATGGTCGGCACGCCGGACAGCACGTCGGTGCTGAAGCGGACCAGGACGCCGAGCGGCGTGGTCGGATGATCGGCGACATAGAGCGCGGCGACGAGACTGATCGGAATCGCGATGAGGCACGCGATGCCGACGACGATGAGCGAGCCGACCAGCGAGTTGACGATGCCGCCGCCAGGCACGCCGACCGGCGTCGGCAGCTGTGTGAAGAAATCCACGCTGAGGTAACGACCGCCTTCCCGCGTGATGTAAACCACGATCCAGACCAGCGGGATGATCGCGAACAGCGTCGCCAAGCCGGTCAGCGAGAGCATCAGCGTGTTGATAAATTTGCGGAGGGCGTAGCGCGTGCGGCTCGCGCGCAGTGACATTGCCTGGCTCATACGCGCGCCTCCGTGGTCGTGCGCCGCGCGACGCGCCAGATCAGCAAGCGCGCGATCAAGTTCAACAACAGCGTGATGGCAAATAAAACGAGCGCGATTTCAATCAGCGCTTGCAGATACAGCGGATAGGTCGCCTCGGTGAATTCGTTGACGATGAGACTTGCCATCGTGTATCCCGGATGCAGGATCGACGCCGTCAAGTCGAGGTTGTTGCCGATCAGCATGGTGACGGCGATCGTTTCACCCAGCGCGCGTCCCAGCCCTAGGATCACCGCGCCGAGGATGCCCGACAGACCATACGGCACGAGCACTTGCGAAATCATTTCCCAGCGCGTCGCGCCGAGCGCGAGCGCGGCTTCGCGCTGCGCGCGCGGAATCGCCAGAAAAACGTCGCGGCTGACCGCGCTAATTGTCGGCAGGACCATGATCGCGAGGACGAGCGACGCGGCAAAGCGGCTCGGTCCAAAGACGGGACCCTGGAATAACGGGATAAATCCAAGCCCTTGGTTGAGCGCGTCCGCAATCGGCTTGACAAAGATGGGAACAAAGACGAACAATCCCCACAGTCCGTAGACCACGCTCGGCACCGCGGCGAGGAGTTCGACGAGAAACCCGAGCGGTTGGCGCAGCCAGTCTGGCGCTAACTCAGACAGAAAGATCGCGATGCCCAGTCCGACGGGCACGGCGAGAACGAGCGCGAGCAGTGCGCTTTGCAGCGTGCCGTAAATGAACGGCAGCGCGCCAAAATTCTGCGCGACCGGATTCCAATCTTGACCGATCAAGAATCCCCAGCCGAATTTGTCGCGCGACAGCGCGGAGGTGTTCCACAGCTGCAGTCCGATCGCGCCGACGGTGACGACGACGATGAGCGCGGCAAGAATGGTTAGTGCGCGGAAGATCGTGTCGCCGTGTTCCAATCGACGTGTCAGAGTCTTCCAGCGAGAAACCCCAGCGTTTTTCTTCGCCTGAACGATGACTGACATTTTGTCCTCAAACGCGAGAAAAGGGAGCACGCCTGCGCGCGCTCCCATTATACCACAGGTATTTGTCTACAACGGTTTGCCGTTGCAGGTGATCTGTCCCAATTTGCTCAAGACTGCCGTTCTCACCGCATCGGGCAGCGGAATGTATTCCAGTTCCGTCGCGTACTGGGTCCCGCTGCTCCACGCCCACTTTAGGAACGCGGTGAGCTTTTGCGCTTTGGCGCAATCGGTCTGATTCATATACACCAGGATGTAGGTGTATCCTGAGATGGGCCACGAGGTTTTGCCGGGAGCATCTACAATCGAGATCGCGAGCTTGTCGCCCATATCGGTGCCAAAGTCCGCCATCGCCGATTGCACCGCGGCGGTTGTCGGTTGAACGTAGTCGCCGGACTTGTTCTGCACCAAGCCGTACGTCAATTTGTTCTGCAACGCATACGCCAGTTCGATGTAGCCCAGCGCGCCTTCGTTCTGCGCGACGACGCCAGAGACGCCCTCGTTGCCCTTGCCGCCCAAGCCGACGGGCCACTGCACCGAGGTTGAGTTGCCAACTTGCTGTTTCCAGTCCGCGCTCACCTTCGAAAGGTAATCGGTAAAGATGAACGTAGTGCCGGAGCCGTCCGAGCGGTGCACGACGATAATGTCCTTGTTCGGCAGCTTGATGTCCGGGTTAGCTTGCGTCAGCACTGGGTCGTTCCACTTTTTGATTTTGCCGAGATAGATGTCGGCGAGCGCGGTGCGCGGGAACTTGATCGTCGCCGTGATCGGATTGCCATCGGTGTCTTTCAAGTTGTAACTGGGCACGATCGCGCCGGCGACGGTGGGAAACATTTGCAATCCCGGCGCGGCTTGCAACTGGCTATCGTTCAGAATCGCGTCGCTCGCGCCAAAGTCAACCGTCTTGGCGGTGATCTGCGCGATGCCGCCGCCGGAACCGATGGCTTGGTAATTGAATTTGACGGTCGGGTCGACGGTGGCGTACTGGTAGAACCAGCGCGAGTAGAGCGGGTACGGGAACGTACCGCCCGCGCCGTTCACGGTGAGCGCGCCGGACGCGGCAGGACTGGTGGGCGCGGCGACGACGCCACCGCTGGCGGGCGTTGCGGCGGGCGCGCTGGTTGGCGCGGTGATGGGCGCGGCGTTTGACGCGCACGCGCTGACGATGACCGCGAGCGCGAGAATGACGCCGAAAGCGATCGCGGTTTTGAGCTTGAACATTTTTCTCCTCCCGAGAAAATAGATTCTTTCGATCAGTAATATCTTGATCATGGCGAGATCACTAATTCCAAACTTGCTGGAACTGCATCGGCAAGGGACGGTCCCAATCCAACCAGGAAGGCACGGCGTCTTCCATAGCGATTTCGGCGATGAGCTGTTCCACGCGGCGACAAATTTGATCGCGGAGCTCGCGCACCTGATCTAACGGCTTGCTCGCAGGATCGTCAAAATCCCAGAGGCGAATGCCGTTATGCACGCGCGGATAAATCCCACTTTCCATGAAAACGACGATGTCGGCTTGGTCTAACATTCGCTGCGTGACCGGTTTGGGCGATTTGTTGCTGAGGTCGACGCCTTGTTCGAACATCACTTGGATCGCGCGCGTGCTGATTCGTTCGGCAGGCAGAGTGCCGCACGAAATTGCCTTGCCCCGCATTCCTGCCAGACGATTGAACCACGCTTCGGCGATTTGGCTGCGCGTGGCGTTTCGCACGTCAACGAAGAGTACTTGCTTCATGTTTCATTTCCTCCGCTTCGCGGTAAATGACGGGGCGGCGATGATAGTACAGGCATCGCGTGCACGAGAATCGCCGCCAGCCCAAATGCCAATGTTTCCAGAGACGCGCGACGGCAGCGTCTTCACGATGTTCCAAGCGCGCTCCACACAGCGGGCAGCGCGGCGCGAGCAGATCGGGAAGAAATCGCGCCACAATCAAGAGCCAAACGACCATTATTCCCAAGAGTATTGTTGCCATGGTATTGCTGTCTCTGCCTTTGGTCTCAATCTTCACGGCTCAATCTACATCAAGCGCGTTAAGATTGCTTGATTGGAAAATGGCGCGGTTGTAAACTTTCAGTTAAGGATTCTTAAACTTGGGTGGAAATTGCTGATGGCAGAGTGACAAGAAGACCGCGCGGTATTTATCCGCGCGGGACGACCGGAGCAGGAAACGTGCGAGGAAAAGCGATTCAACCTCCGGCACTGCGGGAGGTTAGGCGGGGCGCAGCCAACTGCGCCCCGCGCCGCGTCAGAACGACCACGCGCCTACGCTGGCTCGACCACAACGGCGGTGCCGTACGCCAGTACCTCGGTGATGCCTTCCATCACATCGTTGGCGTCATAGCGCACGCCGATAATTGCGTTCGCGCCCATCTGCTGCGCGTGCTGGATCATCAAATCGAATGCCTCCGCGCGGGCGTGCTCGCACAATTCGGTGTAGATCGTGATGTTGCCGCCGAAGAACGCCTGAATGCCGCCGGCGAGATTGCCGAGCGCGCTGCGCGACCGCACGGTGATGCCGCGCACCACTCCCAGGTTCTTCGTTACGCGATGCCCTTCAAAACTAAATGCCGTGGTGACCATCGATGCGTCCATTCCGTTTCTCCTTTTTTGAATCGCTAGTCGAATTGGATCACGCCCCGAATATTCTTGCCCGCGATCATATCGGCGTAACCCCGATTGATGTCGTCGAGCGCGTAGGTCTGGGTGACGAGCTCGTCCAGTTTTAATCGACCGTGCCGGTAGAGATCGAGCAAGTGCGGAATCTCGACGCGCTGATTGCCCGCGCCGTAGAGCGTGCCCATCAGTGTCTTTTGCGATAACACCAGTTGCAGCGGACTGATCGGAATCTGATCGATTGCCGCCGGCGTGAGTCCAACGACGACGATCGTGCCGAGTTTCGCCGTCGCCGCGAACGCCTGCGCGATCGTCGCCGGACTAGAAATGGCTTCGAACGCGAAATCGACGCCCGCGCCGTTCGTCAGCTCCATCACCCGCGCAACCACGTCTTCTTTGCTCGCGTTGACAACGTGCGTCGCGCCGAATTCCTTTGCCCATGTCAATTTCTGTTCGATCACATCCGCCGCGATGATCGTCAGCGCGCCTGCCGCGTGCGCGCCTTGCAGTACGTTCATGCCGACGCCGCCGACGCCCAGCACCAACACGCTGCTGCCGGGCGTGACCTGCGCGCGATGCACCGCCGCGCCAAATCCACCTGCGACGCCGCAGCCGACGAGGCACGCGACATTGAACGGATAATCCTTGTCGATCACACAAACGGAATCTTCGTGCGCGACGACGTACTCGCTGAACGCGCCCAGCATGCAGAACTGACCGATGTTCTGACCGGCGCGATTGTGGAGCCGATACGTGCCGTCACGCTGGGGACCTTTGGCGAAAGCGGTTTGCTCGGCGCATGCGTGGCTGTGCCCGGCGAGACACCATTTGCACTTGCCGCACGCCGGAATGAACATCAGGACGACGTGATCGCCGGGTTGGCAGCGTGTGACGCCATCCCCAACGCTCTCGACGACGCCCGCGCCTTCGTGTCCCAACGCCATCGGCATCATCCCCACCGGTCGATTGCCGGCGGCGACGTGGTAATCGGAATGGCACAGTCCCACGGCTGCCATCTTGACGCGCACTTCGCCGGCGTGGGGTTCGTCCAATTCCAGTTCTTCGATTCGCAACGGCTCTTTTGGCGCGTAGAGGACTGCGGCGCGTGTTTTCATGCGCTCCTTTTGGATGAAACGAGGATGACACGATTATATACTGAAACAAAACCGCGCGTCAATACGTGCCAGTGTTTGATTGGTCATCCTGAGCCGCGATGCGGCGAAGCATCCCGTTATTGGAAGAACGAGACCCCTTGCTCCGTTCAGGGTAACAGTTCAAAAAGCGCAAGCAGGTATTTCAATCACCTGGGCGTGGTTTTGACAAACAGTGGAAAGGGAGTAGAATAATTCCAGATTGGAAATGTTCTAGCTCGGAAATAGCGATGCCCAAACCTGCCCCAACCCTCGAACAAGACGCGCATCAGATTGCCGAAATCCTGCAATTCCTACAACGGCTCAAACCGCAGCCGCGCAACGCGCCGCCGGAAGAATTGTCGCGCATCAAGCGGCGGCTGAGCCGGTCGCACGCCGAAGCCGAGCTAGAAGACCTGACCGCGCCGACCATCTTTTACCCGATTGCCGTGCCGCTTTATCGCCAAAAGCAGCCGATGGCAATGGGCGAGCTGGGCAAGGCGCTCGACGTTCCACAAAGCACCGCGACGCGTATGGTGGACTGGCTGGTGATGCATGATTACGCCGAACGCTTGCCCGATCCAACAGATCGGCGGGTGGTTCGCGTCACATTGACCAAATCGGGGCGGGAACTGTATCAAGCCATCAACGAAATGATGGGGAGGCGACTGGCGCGAATTTTGCGCCGCTTGACCCGCGCCGAGCGAAAGCAGCTGATCACCTTGCTCCATCGCGTGGTGGAGATTATGGAAGAAGAAGATTAGAACCGAGGAGACAAGTATGA
>DAIDTM010000608.1 GCA_027457205.1 Anaerolineae bacterium
CGTCTCTCCCTCCCCTGCGGAGCGGGGTAGGGTTGTGGTGGGGGTTATTCCCCGCAGTCTCTGGTCGTACCGCGTCACGCGCGGCCGCGAACTGATTGGCGGCGCGCTGAGCGAGGGCGGCAATCTGTTCGCGTGGATGCAAACCGCGCTGCGGCTTGACGACGTAGAAAAGATAGAGCGCGAACTTGCCGCGCTCGCGCCGGACGCGCACGGGCGGACCGTGCTGCCTTTCCTCGCCGGCGAGCGCGCGCCGAATTGGAACGCGGACGCGCGCGCGGCAATTACCGGCATCGGTCTGAACACGCGCCCGATCGAAATTCTGCGCGCGGGGCTGGAAGCAGTTGCGTACCGACTCGGCTTGATCTTTGAGCTTCTGCGCGGCGTCGCGCCAAATGCGCGGCAAGTGGTCGCGAGCGGCGGCGCGCTCATGAAATCGCCGACGTGGATTCAGATCATCGCGGACACGCTCGACGTACCGGCGATTGCGTCCGCGGAAGCAGAGGCGACGAGCCGTGGCGCGGCATTGCTCGCGCTTATGGCGCTGGGTGTTATAGATTCGTTAGAAAATTTGCCGGCTCAGCAGGGCGAAGTGTATCAGCCCGACGCCGCGCGGCACGAAATCTACGCGCGCGCGCTCGAACGGCAGAAAAAGTTGTATAATGCGGTGGTACGAGATGTTTTGGTAAGCGGGAGGTGAAACCAAAATGGAAATCCGCCATTACAGATTTAATCGGATCACTTTGGACCCAGACAAGTGTTTTGGGAAACCCTGTATTCGAGGACTTAGAATGCCGGTTGCTTCAATCCTCAGTTACCTTGGTTCAGGCATGACGGTGGATGAAATTCTAAAAGAATGGCCCGAGCTGGAGCGTGAAGACATTTACCAGGCACTGGGCTATGCGGCATGGGCAATGGAAGAGCGCATCGTGTCGTTGGAGGCGGTTGCCTAGATGAAATTCCTCCTCAACATGAACCTGCCGCGTGAACTCGGCAGACGCCTCACTACTGCCGGACACGCCTTTCGCCATGTCGCGGATATCGGCATGGCAATGGCAAATGATGCGGCAATCGTAGCCGAGGCAAGAGTAAATCAAGAGACCATCGTGACACACGATCTGGACTACGGACATTTGTTGGCATTCTCGGGTGAATCTGCGCCTTCGGTCATCATTTTTCGCGTTCGCAACACACACGTCAATAATCTGTTTGATCGAATAGTCAAATCGTGGTCGGATATCGAGCAGCCGCTAAGCGAAGGATCGATCGTTGTGCTGGAAGACGCCGCGATTCGTATTCGACGATTGCCAATCATGCAGGATGAGTAACAACTCGATTTTCGTGTTTTGGAGAACACTCGTGACTACCCAACCACCTAACCACCTAGCCACCCAATCCCTTGACCAACTCTGCATTAACACGATTCGCTTCTTGTCCGTCGACGCGATCCAGAAAGCCAACAGCGGACACCCCGGCTTGCCGATGGGCGCTGCGCCGATGGCGTATGTCCTCTGGACGCGCTACCTCAAGCACAACCCGGCAAATCCAAACTGGTACGACCGCGACCGCTTCGTCCTCTCCGGCGGACACGGCTCGATGCTGCTCTACTCGCTCTTGCATCTCACCGGCTACGATCTGCCGCTCGAACAGATTCAGCAATTTCGCCAGTGGGAGAGCATGACGCCCGGTCATCCTGAACGCGGCGTTGCGCCCGGTGTTGAGACGACGACCGGACCGCTGGGGCAGGGATTCGGCAACGGCGTCGGCATGGCGATTGCGGAAGCGTTTCTCGCCGCGCGCTACAATCGTCCGGGACACGAAATCGTCAACCATTACACCTACGGCATCGTCACCGATGGCGATTTGATGGAAGGCGTTGCGTCGGAAGCCGCGTCGCTCGCCGGACATCTCAAACTCGGCAAGCTGATTTATCTGTACGACAACAACTATATCTCGCTTGCCGCGTCGACGAACGTCACGTACACCGAAGACCGCGCCAAACGATTCGAGGCGTACGGCTGGCATGTGCAGACGGTGGACGATGGCAACGATCTCGATGCAATCGACCGCGCGCTGCGCGCGGCGCGCGCCGTGACGAATCGTCCATCGATCATCCTGGTACGCACGATCATCGGCTACGGCGCGCCGCACAAGCAGAACACGTTCGGCGTTCACGGCTCGCCGCTCGGACCCGACGAAGTGAAAGCCGCGAAAGAAAACCTCGGCTGGGTTCTCGATCCGCCGTTCTTCATTCCGGGACAAGCGCTCGAACATTTCCGTGGAGCAGTCGATAACGGAAAGCTTGCCGAGGCGGAATGGAACACGCAATTCGCCGCGTACGAAAAAGCGTTCCCGGATGTCGCGCGCGAATTTCAGCAAGTGATGCGCGGCGAGCTGCCGGCGGGTTGGGACGCCGACATTCCGTCGTTTCCCGCGGACGCGAAAGGAGTTTCAACGCGCGTCGCGTCTGGCAAGACGCTGAACGCCATCGCGCCAAAAATTCCGACGCTCATCGGCGGCTCGGCGGACTTGAATCCATCAACCGAGACCGCGATGAAGGGGCTGGGCGATTTTCAGCCGCCGCAATTCGACGCGAGCAACGCGCAGGGGTTGGTCGGCGGCGGCGCGAATTACGCGGGGCGCAACCTCGCGTTCGGCGTGCGCGAGCACGGCATGGGCGCGATCGCGAACGGACTCGCGGTTCACGGCGGCATCGTGCCGTTCACCGCGACGTTCCTCACGTTCTCCGATTACATGCGTGGCTCGATGCGCCTCGCCGCGATTATGGACGCGCACGTGATTTTCGTTTTCACGCATGACAGCATCGGACTGGGTGAAGACGGACCGACGCATCAGCCGATTGAGCAACTGGCTGCACTGCGCGCGATTCCGCGCCTCACCGTCATCCGCCCCGGCGATGCGAACGAAGCCGCGGTGGCGTGGCGCGTCGCGATTGAATCGAAAGGTCCGGTCGTGTTGGTCTTTACGCGGCAGAATGTGCCGGTGCTGGATCGTACGCAATACGCGGCTGCCGATGGTTTGCGGCGCGGCGCGTACGTTCTTGCCGATGCGCCGGGCAGCAAGCCGGATGTGATCCTGATCGCGACTGGCTCGGAGGTGCAGTTGATCGCCGCCGCGCAGAAGAAATTGCAAGAGCAAGGCGTCGCCGCGCGCGTCGTCTCGATGCCGTCGTGGGAACTGTTCGACGCGCAGCCGCAGGAATATCGCGATGCGGTGCTACCGCCGGCGGTGCGCGCGCGGCTGGCGGTCGAAGCCGGTGTGACGCAGGGCTGGCACAAGTACGTCGGTAGCGACGGCGACGTGATCGGTCTGGATCGATTTGGCGCGTCTGCGCCGTATCAAGTGATCTTCGAGAAACTGGGATTCACCGTGGACAATGTCGTCGCACGCGCAAAAAAATTGGTGGGAAAATGAAACCGTAGGGGCAGACCTGTGTGTCTGCCCAACCAGGGCGACCATGACTGTGGCGAAGTGCGCCACAGCCAGGTCGCCCCTACCAAAGAGGAATCCATGATCCACGAACTTCGGATCTACCACGCGTCGCCAGGAAAGTTGCCGGCGCTGCTCAAGCGTTTTGAAACAACCACGCTGAAATTCTGGGACAAGTACGGCATCCGCCAGGTCGGCTTCTGGACGACGTATGTGGGCGAGAGCAATAACGATTTGTACTATCTCCTCGAATGGAACGACCTTGCCGAACGCCAGCAAAAGTGGGACGCGTTCATGAGCGACCCGGATTGGATCCGAGCGCGCGCGGAATCAGAAGTCAACGGACCGCTCTACACGCATATCACGAACCAGATTCTCAAGCCGACGAGTTTTTCAAAACTGAAGTAGACGGATGACGAACGACGGATGACAGAAAGAACGCTTTTGTCCTCCGTCTTCCGTCAGGGGGTTTGAATGAACATCGCCATCGGCACCGACCACGGCGGCTTTGCGTTGAAGCAGAGCGTGATCGATGAACTGAGAAATATGGGGCACACCGTCGTCGACTGCGGCGCGCGGTCGCTCGATCCGGCGGACGATTATCCGGATTTCGCACGCGCGGTCGGCGCGGCGGTGCAGCGCGGCGACGCCGAGCGCGGCGTCGTCATCTGCGGC
>DAIDTM010000609.1 GCA_027457205.1 Anaerolineae bacterium
ATAGGCGGCGAGGGACTGGCGCAGGCGCGCGGCGCGGTCTTCGTCGGGCAGAGTGGCGAGGTCGCTCAAGATGGCGCCGCGAATAATTAGTGCATCTGCGAGTCTGCCGGCGTCTGACTCCTTTTGCGCCAATTCGAGAAAACGAAGTGACCAAGTATCGTCGTCCCGCACGAAACCGAACTGTTTTTGCAGATTCACAGACTTGGAAATTAGTCCCTGCGCTGTTCCCAAGTCGTGCTCAATCGCCCACTCAAACGCGTGGCGCAATTGTGCGTATTCGGGAAGCATCAGGTAGTACACCTGCTTATCATCCGCGTCGCGCATCGCGGAAAGGAACGCTTCGGCGTGCGCGCGGCGCGCGGCGTCTTCTTCGCCGGCGCGGCGGAGGAGCGCGAGCGCGTAGGCGTGCAGGATCAGGTGCTGCTGCCAGCGTTCGTCCTCTTGCGCGCTTAGCAAGCCGCGCTCGTAGAAATCGGTCAGCGTGCCCAATGCTTCGTCGCTGGAACACTGCCATAGCGCCGCCGCGAACTCGGCGCTGAAAGACGCGTCCGGCGCAAACGCGCCAAGCGTGCGGAATCTCGCTCTACCGGTTTCTGCGAGATCGTCGTGCGAGAATTTGAGCGCGGCTTCAACCTTGCTCACGCGCTCTTCTTCGCCCGGAAACGGTAGTTCGCCAAACGCTTGTCCTTGGCGGACGAGGCGCGCCAGTTCTGCCGCCTTTTCTTTCCAGCGCGATCTCTGCCAGCGGTTGAGATTCTTGCCGGCGATGTCGAGCGCCTGCGCGTGGCGACCCAAATCCTCCGCGAGTTGGCGCAAGAGTGACGCGTCGGCGTCGGTCGTTTTGTCCATCCGCGCGCGGAGCAGCGCAAGCGCGTCGTCCGGCGTGAGGATGTCGAGCGGATAGACCGCGTTGCTCATCTCTCTGGCGAGGCGCGATTTGCGCGTCGTTAGCAGGATACTGGCGTCGCGCGGCGCGGCGTCGAGCAGCGGCTGGACGGCTGCCGCGTCCCAAATGTCGTCGAGGACGACGAGCAGCGCGTCGTGTCCGGCGAGCCAGCCGCGCAATTCGTCAGGCGAAAGGTGCTGGTCGCGCGCGAGCGGATAGCCAGCGCACCTCCCCCATTCGTCGAGAATGAGCGCGCACTGGTCGGCGCGGCGGTGTGACGAGCCGAGGAACTGGAAGAGGACGCCGCCAGGAAATTCGGAATCGAGTTGTGCGGCAGTTTCGCGCGCGAGCCACGTCTTGCCGACGCCGGGTGTGCCGTGGACGGTCGCGGTGATGGCGGCGCGCGTTCCCGGCGCGAGGAGCGCGCGCACGTCGTCCAGTTCTTTCGCGCGACCGACAAAGCCGGGATCGGGGCGCGGCGCGGGTGGGCGGTGCCAGCCGTGCAAGCCAGTGACTTGGGCGTGAATGTCCTCGACGAGCGGAAGCATTTTGCGCGTCGCGTCGCGAGTTTCTTTGGCGTACCGAAAGAGCGTGGGCAAGAGTTGGTTGCATTTTGCCGCCAGCGCGCGGTCGAGGCAATCGAGGTAAACGCGCGCGGCGCGGTCGAGTTGCGCGGAGGTGAAGCGCGGATAGTCCTCGGCGAACCGCGCGCGAAGCGCGGCAACGAGCGCGGCATCGTCGAGCGTTTGAGGCAGCGCAGTCGCAAGCTTTTCGAGCGCGGGAAGGCGCGCGAACGACAAGCCGCGCACCGCGTCCGCGAGGTCGGCGTCGCCGATGCGTTCGACAAAGCACGCGTCCGCGTCGGTGAACGCGGCGGCGAATTGCGCCTGCTTGTCGCCCTGATCGAAGAACGCGGCAAGTTTGGCGGCGGCGTCATCGCCGAAAGTGTTCAGCGCCTCCGCGGCAAAGTCATCGCCGAGCAGCCGCTTGCCCTGGTATTCGACGAACTTGACGGCGAGCCGCGCGATCGTTTTCGATGGGTCGGGCATTGTGGTCACTCCGCGTCAGCGCGCAGTGTCGGACAAATTTGCAAATTTGTCCTACGCAAATCGCAAATATTCTACCTCTCATCGCGCGCGGGGTCAACTGTGGTGATTGTCCAAAATTCACCGCAGAGGCGCACAGCACGCAGAGTTTCCTTTATTTTTTCTCTCTGCCATCTCAGCGTCTCAGCGGTGGAATCAAGATGCGGGTAATCACCAGGTCAACTCGTTTGAAGTTGTATCGCTTTTGTGGTATACTGCGGTTGCTGCTCAATCGATCTCACGGCTCGTTGCGTAGGGTACTCTTCTCCTATTGTGAATTGGGTCGCCTTGAAATACGATGAAGCAAGCGATGGCATGAATTCCAGTGGAAGGAGGTGATGCCAAATGTATCTACCACGCGAAGAAGGTCAGGGTCTGGTGGAGTACGCGTTGATCCTCGTCTTGGTCGCCCTCGTCGTCAGCGCCGTGTTGATGATTCTGGGACCGCAGATCGCCAACGTTTTTAGCAAGCTGACCAACGGTCTCCAAACGACCTAAACGGCGATTCACGACTGTGCACGGACTGGGCCCTGTCTATGATAGGACCCACGCAAAAACATCATCTTATTGGCAGATTTTTCTGATCGATTATTATCGCGAAGAGTTACGGATGGGTTCCGTAACTCTTTTCGTTTCTGACGACGGCGCTTTAGTTGTGCTTGAGACCGCATAGTTTCCGTGCTATAATGCCGCCCGATGTCATCGATACCATCGGCTCATGTCGTATCGCGCGCGGCGATAAGGGTGTTCATTGCGCGCGCTTGAGTTTTCACCGCGCCGCTATGCCGCGTCGGTGTGGCGCGACGCGCGCGCGGCGATGCGGCGGGTCGCGCGCGACCGCGCCGCGCTTGCTGCGATCATCTTGCTCTTGCTGCCGTGGTTCGCGCTGTTCTTTTTGCGCTCGAACACGGAATGGCTGTCGCAGCTTGGCGGACTGACCACCATCATCTTGGCGTTCTGGTGGATGTCGCGGTCGGGCGGCGCGGCGCCGCCGGACGTCAAACACCCGCGGCTGGAATTCCTCTTTGCGATGTCGCTCGTCGTCTTCTGGATCGTCTGGCGTATTGGCATTTGCGGCAAAGCATTTTTCTTTTTGCCTGCCGATTTCAAATGCTTCGGGTCTTTTGAATTTGAGACCGCGCCCAAAGTCATTTCGCTGACGATCTTCCCGGTAGCCGTTTTGTTTGCGGCAGGCTATCGTTGGCGCGCACAGGGGATCGATCTCAATCTGCGCGCGTGGTGGATCGCGCTGCCGGCATTGGTGGGGCTGTCGGGCTATGCGCTGTATTTGCATTACGCCGATTTGCCCAAGCTTGGTCAGAGCGTGGTCGAGTATTTCTTTGCGGCGGGTCTGCCGGAAGAACTCTTGTTTCGCGCGATTCTGCTTACGCGGCTCGAAGCATGGTGGCGCAATTCCGGCTGGGCGCTTTTTGTCACATCGCTGATCTTTGGGCTGACGCACGTGCCGATCGACTATTTGTTTTTCACGTCGCATAATTGGGAAGAAACGTGGATTGCGGCGTTGACGTTTCAAATGGGTTTTGGCGCGGCGTTTGCCTTTGCGTACCAACGGACGCGCAATATCTGGCCCCTCGCCGTGCTGCAC
>DAIDTM010000610.1 GCA_027457205.1 Anaerolineae bacterium
TGGCAGAACTCCGCACCGCGCTTGCGATTGCGGAGCGCGATGTCGCCAGCGCGCGCGCGGCGGAAGAATCGGCGCGCGCGGCGTCCGCGCAGTGGCAAGCGCAAATCGCCGCCAAGACGCGCCGCGTCGAGACGCAGACGCGCGAAGTGGACGCGCTGACCGCGCAGCGCGATGAACTGCAGGGACGCGTCGACGAATCGTCCCGCGCGCTCGCGGAGATCGATCAGCGTGGCGCGCCGGCGGACGCCGGCTTGATCGAATCGGAAAGGGCGCAGCAAGAACTCGAAGAGCAGGAATCGCAGCACAGCGCGCGCCTCGTCGAATTTGAAGAGACGCACAACCGCGCGGTGCTGGACGCCGAACGCGCGCGCGCTGAGATCGCGCGGCTCGAAACGGAAATCGAGGACGCCCTCGCGAGCGGGCGCATCGTTTCGGAAATTAAAATCGTAGAACCTACCGCCGGCGAAGGCGAAGACTCCAACGGCGGCGCGCGCGAAAGCGCGATCATGCTCGACGCCGATTTGCCCGGTCAACTGCGGCTGCGCCTCGGCGACGAAATCGTCGCGCTGCCGGTCGTCACTGCGGTGCCCGACGGTCTCGAAAAAGAAATTCGCAAATTGCGAAATCAACTCAAGTACATGGGCACGATCAATCCGACCGCGCCGCAGGAATACGACGAGCTGAAAGCGCGCCACGCGTTCCTGACCGAACAAGCCGCAGACGCGCACCGCGCGATCGAGAGTTTGAACAAGGCAATCGCCGAACTCGACGAGATCATGCGGCGCAAGTTTGAAGAGACGTTCAAGGCAATCAACACCGAGTTCGCGAAATTCTTTACGCTGCTCTTCAACGGCGGCACGGCGCGGCTGGAACTGACGCAGCCCGAAGACCTGGCGCAGACTGGCATCGAAATCATCGCCAAGCCGCCGGGCAAGCGCGCCGCACATCTCGCCATCCTTTCGGGCGGCGAGCGCGCGCTGACAGCGGCGGCGCTGCTGTTCGCGATCCTGAAGGTATCGCCCACGCCGTTCTGCGTACTGGACGAAGTGGACGCCGCGCTCGACGAGGCGAACATCGGACGATTCCGCGACGCGCTCAAGACGCTCGCGCTCGAGACGCAGTTCATCGTCATCACGCACAATCGCGGCACGATGGAAAGCGCGCGCGCGGTCTATGGCATCACGATGAGCGACGACGGCGTGTCGCAGGCGATGTCGCTGCGGCTAGATATGGAGAAGGCGCAGGCGGTTCCCAGCGCTCAGTGATTGGCAGACAGTAAGACAGTGAGACAGTAAACAGGTGGTTCAGCGTGAAACGAACATTGATTATTCTGTTGGTGTTTCTCGCCGCGGTCGTTGTGGTGGTCACGGCAAAATTCTATTTGGACGCGCGCCAGGGTAACACGCTTTTCATTTACAATGTCACTGCATCCGCGGCATTGGGCGGCAAGCCCGGCGTCGAGATCGAAGTGTACAGCCCGCGCGCGTTCCCTACCGGCAGTTCATCTCCTGTGCTCCAGATTGGCTCGAAAGTGTACACGGTAAGCAATTTCAAGAACGGCGATCCGCACACGCTCATCTTCACGCTGACGCCGGATGAATTCGCGAACACGGTCAACGAGTCGCTTATCACCGTGCATTACGAACCGGACACGCAAGGGCACTGGGATTTTGGATTCTTGGAGAAGAACTGGACTACGGGGCAGAGAAAGTGAGGAAGAATGAAGAACAAGCACAACCACTCAGACAGGCGAATAAACAAGAGCGCAAGTTCTCCACTCGGCTGTTGCAATTCAACAAGCGCGTCTCACAGGAGAAAGAATAAGTAACCAAACAGCCAAAAACCGTCGTCTCAGGAGAAAAAGGGACATTTCACATGAGCAGCCTTCCCTCCACCAGTGAACCTTCTATCATCGCCGAGCAAACGACGTGTTATGTTTGCCAGAAAGGCACACTTCAACGCAGCAAGTGGTTCTTCATGGCCACCGATTCAGTTCTGAAATGTGATAACTGCAAGGTCGAATACCATCGGCACAGGAACCATTGGATACTGCGTCAAGTTCCACTTGACTCAATTCGTTGGCACCGCTATGAAGGTGAAGCTCTAAGTGATTCAGAATTAGTGCGAATCGTGCAAGGAGGCCTGTCTGATGCCGAGATCGCTGCACAAGAGGAGGCGAAACAGCACGAAGAGGCACGTCAAGCTGAAGAGAAACGGATACGTGAAACGCCCGGCACTATCCAGTATTACGGAGCTCAATTTAGACGCATAGTCGGGACAGCAGAAACTGAGAATACCATCAAATTTTCAGTCACTTGGGTCACTAAGGCTGAAGCACGTCAGAAAAGCAAGAATTTCATTCAGATGCAAAAAGAGCTGCGCCAGCTCAAACGAGAGATTAATTCAACAATCAAGGAAATTCGTGGCGCGTTTCGAAATGAAAAAACGAATGTGCACGCCGATGGCTTGGCTGCTTTGTTCGGTTCTGATTCAGAGAGCGCAGCACATCAAAGAGCGGTAAAACGAGCAAATCTCCGTCAGCAAGAAACTGAAATGGTCGCTAGGTACCAACCGATCCTCAAGACCATTGATGACACAATCCTCACGATCGATAAGTTGAAAATGCAAATTGACGGTAAGTTGGCCGAAATCGGTACAGAGGCAACGCCAAGCACCGGCTTTGATGATGATCAAAAAGAGGAGACTCCACTGCAAAAAACGAAAAATGACAGGGAAGAAAGCTCATTGAGTATTGAGCAAATTCTTAGCGAGCTCAATGGCTTGGTCGGTCTTGAATCGGTCAAGCACGAGTTTGAGGAGTTTGTGAACCTCCTAAAGGTACAGAAGCTGCGCCAAGCAAAGGGTCTTCCCACGCCACCCCTATCGCTCCATGTTGTATTCTACGGTAACCCAGGCACCGGCAAGACATCGGTCGCGCGTCTTCTTGCTTCTTTGTATCGAGCCTTAGGATTCCTTGGTACTGGGCACCTTATCGAGACGGACCGGGCTGGGCTGATTGCCGGGTATGTCGGACAAACTGCGCTCAAGGTAAATTCAGCGATCAGCAAAGCCCTGGGTGGTGTGCTGTTCATTGATGAAGCGTATGCGTTAGCACCTCACGGGCCCGAAGATTATGGTGCTGAGGCAATCGAGGCGATTCTGAAACAAATGGAGGACCATCGTGAGGACCTGGCCGTCATCGCGGCTGGTTACCCGGATAAAATGGAGGAGTTTCTATCGTCAAACCCGGGCCTACGGTCGCGCTTTGGACGGTATTGGCACTTCGACGACTATACCCCGGTCCAGCTCGCATCTATCTTCGAGTCCTTTTGTAAAAAGGAGAAATTCAATCTCACTGACGCCGCGAGGGAGAAGCTGACTACAATGTTCCAGACAGCTTATGACAGTCGCGATCAGGATTTCGGGAACGCCCGCTTCGCTCGCAACCTATTTGAGGCGGCAGTCAGCAATCAAGCAAATCGGATCGTTAAGATCGAAAATCCATCGGTAGAAGCTCTCAGTGTAATAGATG
>DAIDTM010000611.1 GCA_027457205.1 Anaerolineae bacterium
CTCATTTGGCTGGTCGACAATCTGTCTTTGCAAACAGCGCGTCAAGTCAAGCGCGCGACGGTTCTCGAACAGGACAGCATCACCAATCCGGCATTGGGCATCTACGACCGGCGATATTCGGAGCGCAGACTCACCGAAGAAGTCGCGCGGGCGCATCGGTATGGACTGCCCTTGTCCGTCTTGCTGCTCGACATCGACCATTTCCAGCAAATTAACGATGCTTACGGACACCACGCCGGCGATTTGACCTTGACCAGTCTGGGGCGGCTGATTGTGAACACCGCTCGAAAAACGGACATCGTGGCACGGCATGGCGGAGACGAAATCCTTGTCATCGCACCAAACACTTCGATCTCATCCGCCACTACGTTGGCGGAGCGATTGCAGCAGGTAGTCACGTCCTCGCCGGTGCCGCCGCAGAGCGAATCCAACGACGAGCCAACTGTTTCCCTCAAGGTGAGCATTGGTGTCTCGATTCTTGGCGCTGGAATCAGCGATGCCTATACGCTGTTGGATAGCGCCGGCGCGGCGCTTCGCCTGGCGAAGAAGCAGGGAGGCAATCGCGTCATCGTCAACGAGTTCAGCGTTAGCCCTTGACGCGAAGGTCGATCCGTCATCATCGTAATGTCCAAACGAATTCTGCTCGTCGTCGTACTGATCGCCCTCGTCGCGTTCGTCCTTCCTAACGCGCGTTCGCTGTACGAAGGCAGCGCCTATTATCTGATCGATGCCGTCACGTACCGTCCGACTCAGGTTCAGCCGATCAGCCACGCCGGTCGTTTCTCCTCGATTTACGACCTGATCCGCCTGCGCAATCAGGAACGCTTGGCTTTTATCCGCCAGCGCCTTGAATTGCCCGGCGTCTCAACCACGCTCATTCCGATTCCCGGCTCGCCGTACTCAGACGTTCTCGCGCGTTTCAACTCGACCGGTCCGTACACGATCTTTTGCGCGCACTATGACAAATTCTACGACGACGTGAATTACCAGGGCGCGTCGGACAACACGGCGGCAGTGAGCGTCCTGTTGGCAAGCATCGCGGAACTGGCAGCGCGCGGTGATGGCGGCAATCGCGCGTTCCTCTTCACCGGCGAAGAAGAGACTGGCTTGCGCGGCGCGACCGCGTTCGTCGATTTTGCGCGCGTCGTTTCGCCCTCCATCGCGATCCGTGAGGTCGTCGATCTCGATAGTCTGGGTCGCGACGCGCTGGCGATTCGTCCATCCGCGGATCAACCGGGATTCTTCTTTACGCTGCCGCTCATCGGCGACATCGCATTCGACGGCAGCGTGTTTCAGCGTGGACGCGCGTACCCGCCGGCGAACGCGCAACTCACGCAGTCGCTCTTGCGCGTCCAGCCGGATATAGTCGTGCTGGAACGTTTCACCGCGCTGAGCGATTCAAACGTCTTCCAGGCAAACGGCATCGATACCGTCGCCGTGAGCAGTAGCAATATGTACTATTTGCAGTTGGCGTGGGATACGTACGCCGACCAAGTCCAGCTGTTGGACGAGCGGAACTTGGAGCGCGCATATGAGTTGGTATTGAACGTAAAGCCGTAAAATTTGAAAGGAACTATACAGCATGAACGACTCGAAAATCCTTCTCGGCAAGACCGATATCCAAATCACGCCGCTCGGCATTGGCGCGTGGTCGTGGGGCGACAAGTTCTTCTGGGGCTTTGGCAGCGGCTATGGCGACGCAGATTGCAAGACCGCGTTTGACGCGAGTGTCGCCGCCGGCGTTGCCTTTTTCGACACCGCCGAAATCTACGGCAGCGGTCACTCGGAACAACTTCTTGGACAATTTGCGCGGCAGTCAAAACAGCCAGTGGTCGTCGCGACCAAATTCTTTCCATATCCCTGGCGCTTGCGGCGCGCCAATTTTCTGCCGGCGTTGCGTGCGAGTCTGAAGCGGACAGGACTGGAGCGCGTCGATCTCTATCAGATTCACCAAACGCTGCCGCCCGTCGCCATCGAAACGTGGTGTGATGCGCTGGGCGAAGCCGTGCAAGCCGGGCTGACGCGCGCGGCGGGCGTATCGAACTATAACGCCGATCAAACGCGCCGCGCGTCGGACACGCTCGCCCGGCGCGGCGTCCCGCTCGCGTCGAATCAGGTCAAGTACAGTTTGCTCGACCGTCACATCGAGCGCGATGGAACGATGCAGACCTGCCGCGAGCGCGGCGTGACCGTCATCGCCTACAGCCCCATCGAGATGGGATTGTTGAGCGGCAAGTACACCGCGCAGAATCCACCGCGCGGCGCGCGCGGTTTTCGGTACAACCGACGGTACCTCGAAAAAACCCAACCGGTGATCGCGCGGCTGCGCGAGATCGGCGCGGCGCACGGCGGCAAGACGCCGACGCAGGTCGCCTTGAATTGGGTCATTTGCAAAGGCGCCGTCCCGATTCCCGGCGCGAAGAACGCGCGGCAAGCCGAAGAAAACAGCGGCGCGCTGGGTTGGCGATTGACGGACGCGGAGGTCGCCGCGCTGGAGGTAGCGAGCGAGCAGGCACAGCGTGCGTGACGCAATCGCCTTGCGGCAATTGCCGCGCTTGTGCAGTTACCCGAATTGAAGTAGAATCCCGCGTGGAGGTTTGCCGATGCGAATTCTTTCTCGCGCTGATGTTCAGCATGCGCTTTCGATGAAGGATGCGATCGCGATTGTGCGCGATGCGTTCGTCCAGCTTTCTAGCGGTCAAGCGACGGTGCCGCTGCGCGTTTCCGTGCCGATTGAAAAGCACGATGGCGTTACGCTCTTTATGCCCGCGCATTTGCACGCGAGCGACGCGCTCGCGGTGAAGATCGTTTCCGTTCACAACCGGAACCCGGCGAAAGGGTTGCCGCTCATCCACGCGCTCGTCGTCGTCATCGACGCGGCGACCGGCAAGCCGCTGGCGGCGATGGAGGGCGGCTACCTCACCGCGTTGCGGACGGGCGCGGCAAGCGGCGTCTCGATCGAGTTGCTCGCGCGGCGTGACGCGCGCGTGGCGACGATCTTTGGCGCGGGCGCGCAAGGGCGCACCCAATTGCTCGCCGCCGCCGCTATGCGGCAGTTGGAACGCGTCTACATCGTCGATGCGGCGCCCGCGCAGACGGACAAGCTCATTCAGGAAATGCGCGGTCAGCCCGGCGTGCCCAGCGATTTGCGAGCAGCCGCCTCGTTGTCCGAAGCGGTGCGCGAGGCGGACATCATCTGCACCGCGACGACCTCGACGCGTCCGGTGTTTAACGGTAACGATCTCAAGTCGGGCGTGCACATTAGCGCGATTGGCGCGTACACGCCACAGATGCAGGAGATCGACGAGACGACGCTCAAGCGCGCGAACAAAATCGTGATCGATCATCGCGAAGGCGCGCTGGCGGAAGCGGGTGACCTCCTCATCGCGCTGAAGAATGGCGCGATCAAGGAATCGGACATTTACGCCGAGATTGGGGAAATTGCGGCGGGGAAAAAACCGGGGCGCGAGCGCAGCGACGAGATCACGTTCTTCAAGTCGGTTGGCAACGCGGTGCAAGACGCGTCGGTCGCGCGAGCGATCTATGACGCGGCGGTGAGAGAGAATTTTGGAACAGAGGTGGAATTGTAACATATTTAGGGGCAGGTCTCAGACCTGCCCCTAAACGTTTCTATACCACATTCACTTCTTGGATTAACCGCCCCTCGGCAAATCGTTCCAAGTCCAGCATCGAAACGTCCACCGTCTTCGCCGCGCCGTCGAGAATTAGCTCGCTCATCACCTTGCCGGTCGCCGGTGAGTGTTGAAAACCGTGTCCGGAAAATCCCGCCGCGACGTAAAATCCTTGCAGCGCGCGCGCCTGCGCGATGATCGGCTCGTCGTCCGGCGTCACCTCGTATAGCCCCGCCATTTGCTTGGTCACACGCGCGTGTTCGAGCAGCGGCAGGCGGTACAGCGCGCGTTCGAGCGTCTTGAGGTGGAATTCCTCGTCAATCGCGTAGGTATCGCCCGACTTTTCGTCCGCGTTCGACATTCCAACGAGCGCGCCCGCGCCTTCGG
>DAIDTM010000612.1 GCA_027457205.1 Anaerolineae bacterium
AGATGAAGCTGGAGACGTATCTTGCCGGCGTTGTCGCGACGGAAATCGGCGCGACCGCGCCACTGGAGTCGCTCAAGGCGCAGGCGGTCGCGTCGCGCACGTACGCGGCTGCTGCGCACCGCCACCCGGAACACGACGCCGATCTGTGCACGACCGCGCACTGCCAGAAATGGAAACACGTCGATCCGGTGGTCGCACCGGAAGTTTTTCGCGCGCTGAGCGAGACGTGGGGAATGGTCGCCATCTTCGACGGCAAATTGATCGACGCGTTTTTCTTTGAGCATTGCGACGGGCACACGCGCAACTCGGAAGAGATGCTGATGCCTTCCGTCAAGTACCTGCGCGGCGTCGATTGCTCGTGCGGCTTTTTGTCGCTGAAAGGGCACGGCGTTGGAATGTGCAAGCGCGGCGCGATCGTCATGGCGCGCCGTGGTGCCTCATTCGAGCAAATCCTGCGGCATTATTATCGCGGCGTGGTGGTGATTCACACCGCGCACGAGAACCACGTTGCGCCAGAGCCGGAACCGGAGCCGCCCGCGACGGTGATCGAACTGCCTGCGCCGGCGGCAATCGAGCACAGTGCGCCGCCGATCGAAGCGGCTGCTCCGGCGGCGGAGCCGACCGCGCCCAAGCCGCGCGTGCGCGTCCGGAAGGCGCGCGCGCCAGTGTCTGCCGAGAAAATCGAACGCAAGAGACCGGTGACGCGCAAGCCGTCACGTCGCGTTGGATCGCCGGTACCCGTTGCGGTAAAACAGGTCGAAGAAAAACCGGAAGAGATCGCCGTCGTGGTCGAGGCGGCGCGCGCGGCAGTTGAACTGCAGACCGAAAAGCTGCGCGGCGTGATCGTGGGCGAGGTGGTGCCGCGAACCGAGTCGGTCACCGTCGAACCACCGCGCCCGACCAAACCGCCGCGGCGCGTGCACATCGATCATTTGCCCGGCTCGCGGATGATTGCGGGTTGTCTGCCGGACGCGGGTATTTCGATTTCAATTGAAGACCCGCATGGAAACAAAACGATCACGTTGAGCGGCAGCGCGGCGCATTACGGCGACGGCGGATTTGAGGCAGTGGTTGAGGAGGATGGACGCTATCTGATCACGGTGGACGACCAGGTGGTGGAGGTCAACGTGAACGGCGAAACGGTGTTCATCCACGTCAATTGAGAGACAAGACCCGAAGGACTTCCTTCGGGTCTTTTTTATTTCTCCAGCAGCACATCGACAATCGCGGGCGTAAGATCGGTCAGGGCGTGAATGCGCGGCGCGATCTTTTCGCGCTGCGCGCCGATCAGCAGCGTCGGCACCGGGTTGAGCGTGTGGCCTTTCGCGGACGAATCTTCGAGGTTGCCGTGATCGCTGGTGGTGACGATGAGCGATTCGGACAGGTCGGTCCCGTCGATGACGCCGCGCAGCAATTCGTCGACTTGCGCGAGGATGTGCGCCGTGAAATCCGGTTTGGCTTTGTGCCCGGCGGCATCGGTCAGAAAATATTCAAAGAGTGTGAAATCGTGCTCGCGCGCCAGTTGCGCGAGATTCCTGCCGGCGTCGTACGCGGTAATCACCGGCACGTCTGCGCCGTCCGCCGGGACGCGCGGCGTTCTGGGCCAACGGTCATTCGTCACAAACGCGCTGACCGCGCGCCCGGCGCGCAAATCGTCCGTGTCGCGGTAGCGGACGTTTGCCGCGGACGCGGCGTAGGAAGTGGCGGAACGGCGCGCCTTGCCGCGCGCGAGCCGCTCGAAGAAGATCGGCGGATAGGCGTTCGCAAACGCGGCGCTGCGGTTCGCCGCGACCACCTGCTGAAAGATATTGTTCTCGGCGAGAATCTGCCGCAGCGCGGCGTTGGGATATGGTCCCAGGTGCTCGCCGATTTGGCGCGGCGCGTTGACGCCGGTAAAGATGGTCGTTTGACCGGTCGCGCTTTGCGGAAGCCCTGGCACGCCGAGCGTCGCGTCGGTCGGGACGAGCGCGGCGCGCGCGGACTGGAAATGCCCGTTGCCGGTCGTCGGCATTGCGCCGTCAAACAGCCCGCGCAAAGTCGGCATTGGGTTGGTGAGAAACGGATTGACGGCGGGGTCGTTTGCGCCCAAACCCCAGCCGTCGAAAAAGATCATCAAGACGCGCATAGATCAGTTGGTGGTTACCCCTGAATGAGTCGGTCGAGCATCGCGGAAGATGGCGTCGTGCCGCGCTGGGTCCAGACCACGCTGCCGCGCGCGTTCAAGCCAACGAAAAAGGGCGTCACGTCGAATCCATAACGCGCGCCTAGTTCGCGTCCGGCAGGCGTCAACAGATCGACGCGCACGACGCGGACGCGACCGGCGTACTGTTGCTGCAACCTATC